>CAMBSR010000052.1 GCA_945870475.1 Phycisphaera mikurensis NBRC 102666 | reverse complement strand
AGGCCATCGCCGGTTCCACCATGGTGCGCGCCGGCCATTGGACATCCGCGAACGGCGTGGCCAGTCGGAGGAGCGCGATCCGCGCGGTTTCCGGCGAAAGCAGGACCATTGCCACGAAGACAACCACTGCAACCCCTGCCGACGCCGTCGCGCGCCGGGCCGGTCGCGGGTCGACGACGCCATGGTCGGCCTGCGCCACCACGGCCGAGGCACGGCGCACCACTTCCTGCGCCAGCTGCCCAGTGATCGGGTCGGTGGGTGCATCCGCCTCCGCCATGTCGGCGCCTGCGGCCAGGATGCCGCGAGCGTCGCCGTGACCGCGTTCCATCCGGAGCGCCACCTCCACGAGCGGCGGCGCGAACCGGATCGCGGGAAGCACGCGCATCACGAACCACACAACGCCACCGCCGAGGAGCGACAGCAGCTCCACCACACGCACTGCCGGCGGAAGCCGAAGGACACGGTCGAGCACCACCGCCACCACGATCGCGACCAGGCCGAACGCCAACGCCTGCGCAAGCCGTTCGATCAGCAGCGCGCGCCTGATGCGGGCGCGCGTGGCACGGAGCTGCACCAGCATTGCGCTGCCGCCGGTTCCGTCGGTGATTGGTCGTTCGGTCGTCATCAGATGAGGCGGGCGGTGCGGCGCACGATCCATTCGGCGGCAAGGACGGAGATCACCAACAGCAGTGCCGCGGGGCTGTTCCACAGCGGATCGCGGATCGGATTCTCGGTGCGGATGGAGCGATTCGGGAGGGTTCGGACCAGCTCCGCGGCATCCGCGGCGTTGACGACGCGGCCGCCGGTCTCGCGCGCCAGCGACTCGAGCAGCGGGCGATCGGCTTCCGCATCGCGCAATTCACGGTCGCTGCGGGAAACCTCGAGCACCGTGCCTTCGCCGGCGCGGGCGGCAAGCGATGGATCGCGCGGGCGGATCTTCCAGCGACCGGTCGATTCCGGGCTCCACGCGGCAACGAAGGTTCCGCCGGCGGATGGCTTCGCATCGAGGTCCACGGTTGCCTGGCGACCATCCTCAGGCACCGCCTCGAGCGCCACCGATGCGGGGAGAGCACCTGCCGGAAGCTCGACCTCCACGCGAACGGCATCCCCGAGGGTCGCACGTCCCGGTTCCACCGCGATGCGCACTTCCTCGCGGCCGACGCCGAGCGAGGGCCGCGCGAGCGATCGGAGCAGCTGCACCCAGAATCGCTCGGGATAGGTCTCGCCACGCCCATTGCGCCAACGCCAGATCTCGTCGGTGGCCACGTAGAGCACGTTGCCTGCGCCGTAGCGCATGCCGACCACCAGCGGCGCGTGGGTTCCCTCCACTTCCTGCAACGACTCCGCAAGCACCTCGGAAGCGGGCTTCAACGCGTTCACCGGGATGCGCTGCGCCCACTCGAGCTGTGCCCAGCCATCGTCGGCGGACTGGAGTTCTGGCGGGAATGCGCCCTTCGGATCGTCCGCAAGCCGCAGCACGCCCATGCGCGCGGCAAGCGGCGTGGGTGCAAGGTTCACGGGCACCGGCAGCCGTTCCAGCTCGTATGGGCCGGTAAACGGCAGCAGCTCCTCCATCGAGGTTCCGTGCCAGCTGCGCGGGGTGTTGCGCGCGCCGCCGATCCAGGCAAGGCCGGTGCCGCGCTCGGCCACTGCGCGCCGCATCTCCGTCAGCTGCTCGCCGGTGAAGAACGTGGCGGGCAGGTCCCCGAGGACGATCAGGTCGTAGCGCTCGAACTCCTCACGGGTGCGCGGGAGCCGCGCGATCGGCGTGTTGCCCTCCTGCGCGAAGTCACGGTCCGCCGAAAGCAGCATCACGGAACTCTCGATGGTCCGCTCACGCTGCAGGAGGTTCTTCAGGTAGCGGTATTCCCAGCGCGGATACCCATCCACGTACAGCACCCGCATCGGCCGGTCCACCAGCGTGATCGGCACCGCGCGGCGATCATTGGCGGGAAGCAGGTCGCGCGCAGCCTCGGATTCCGAGACCCGGACCTCCCAGCGCGCATCGCCGGTGGATGCCGGGCTTGCCACGAGCTGCACGGTGTCGAGCCGCGGCGTGTCGCCTTCGACGTTCGACGGTGGAAGTTCGGCGCGATCGATCACCGTGCCGGTGCCGGTGTCGACCAATTCAACACGCAGGGCGCGCATGCGCGCTGGCCCACGGCGCTCGACCACCGCCTCCACAGGAACCAGGTCCTTCGAGAACGCACGGCGCGGCGCATGGATCTCCGCCACCGACGAGTCGCCCATGGCTGCATCCGCGCCGAGCGCCACGGCGGAGACCGCGATGCCCTCGGACTGCAGCCGACGAAGCAGGGTGCGGTCGGGGGGATCCGTCGTCCGTCCATCGGTCAGCAGCACGATTGCGCTGACCGGTCGACCGGCGGATCGCAGCAAGGCCTGGTCGATGGCAAGCGCGAGCAACGATCGGTCGCCCACCGCGTCACCGACCGCCACCCCGCCGGCATCGCGCGCCAAGGATGCCACCGCATCGGCGAATCCATACCACTGCACGCGGTGTTCCGCACCGATGGCATCAAAGGGCGTGGGCGCCATGGCGAGCGAGCGAAGCGCTGCATCACGCGACTGCATGGATCCACCCGGTCCCACCAGGTCCTCCACCTCCATGGACCTGCTCCGGTCGGCCAGCACGATCACGGCATCCGGTTCGATCGACTCGCGCGGGACCTCGAGGAGCGGCCCGGCAAGCAACATGGCGAGAAGAACGATCACGGCCGCCCGCAACGCCACCAACGAGCGTCGACGCGGGCGGCCGATCTCCATGCGTCGGTAGGACAGCCATCCGACCAGCACGGCTGCGCCGACGATCACCACCCACGATGCGGGTGAAACCTGGTGCTCCCACGCAAATCGCACGTCGGGCGCACCTGACGGCACCGCCTGCAGCCCGAGCAACCAGCGCACGAGGGCATTGCCGGTCATCGGGAACCTCCCGAAGCGATGCGTGGCACGTCATGTGCCTGATGTGCCTGGTTCCGCAGGATGCCGCCGGACTTCACCGCATGCGAGAAGCGGCGCGCAAGGAAAGCCTCGACCACCGCAAACAGCAGCGCCGCCGCAAACAGGGCCGGTGCGAGTGATCCGTTGCTCCGTGCCGCCGGTGCGGTGGCTGTTGACTCACCGGAACCCGTGGTGCTGCCGGCATCGCCGACCCACGTGAACGTTCCCGCAAAGGCAAGCCAACCACGCACGCGATCCTGGTCCGTCGGCGCAACAGACGTGACGGATCCGTCGATGACCGCGGCGAGCATTCCCTGCGGCCGGCCGCCGGAGTCGAGCATCTCGAGCAATCCGCCACGCTCGAGCGGCATGGAAGTCCTGCCGCCGGCGCCCACGGGCACCGTGCGCACTCCCGGCATCGATGCGCCGTCGGGAGACACGGGACGGAGCTCGACCACACCCTGGCGATCGATTTCCGGCTGCGAACCAACGGAAGCCACCTGTGCCGTGGATGCCCGACGGCGACCCTCCGCCACCATCTCCTGCCAGAGCGGGACCATGAGCGGCTTGAGCGGCAGGGTCGTCCACCCAAGATCGATGGCGGAGGTGAACAGCATGACCGTGCCACGCGCATTGGCGGGACGCCACGAGAGCAGGAACGCGGTTCCGTCCTGCAACGTCAGCTGCACGGCGCCGGGGTCGACCGAGGCGTCCACATCGACGGAACGGAACACGTCGACCGCGGGCGCAAGCTGCGGCAACTCACCGGAGAGGGCAGCCAGGTACGAGCTCCCGGGCTGTTCGCCGGCCAACGCGGTCGGTTGCGCGCGCTCGCGCGCCTCGATGCCCATCTTCCATGGGATGGCGAACGTGGTCCCAAACTGCCCAGTCCACGCCTGCACGCGTTCCCTGGCCGCCGGAAGCACCGCCACCATGCCGCCGCGCGCGACAAACGATGCAAGCATCGCCCATTGGCCGGCATTCAGGAGCTGGGGCTCGGCGATCACGATTGCGTCGGACACCGCCGCCGTTCGAGCATCCAGCGCCACCGGGTCCACCTGCGTGACGTCGATGGTCGCCGGCTCGCCAGGCGCAAGTGCCCGTGCCACCCAGTCACCTGCCGGAAGCCTGTCGAGTGCGCTCGCTGCATCGAACGAGCGCCGATCCACCACGGCCACCCGCAGGCGATCCGTCGGTGGAAGCACCGTGGCGCGCGCATCGTCCACCGGCTGTGCGTCGGGCGAGATGGAGACGACCACCGCACGGCGAAGCGTGGATGCCGGATCGGCCGGGCGCTCGGTGATGGTGACGCTGGTGCTGCGCTCGCGTTCGCCCGCGCCGAGCTCGAGCGCCCGCTCCACCGGTGCGGTCATGGTCGGGCCGGCGACGCGCACCGTGGTCCTCAGTGGCCCATCACCCCGATCGCGACGCACCGTGATGCGCAGCGATGCGGGCGCATCCGGCCCGGTGCCCGCGAGTCGTTCGGCTTCCACGCCGGTCACCTGCAGGTTTGCGCCCTGCGCGGCCGGTGGATTCGTTGCCGCAATCGACACCTCGGCACCATCGTTGCCCATCTTCGGCAACGGCGGCATCGCACCTACGGATCCAGCGCGGAATGCGCTTGCAAGCAGGATTTCCCGCTGGGTTCCCGCGGATTCCTCGTTCGAAAGCACCGTGGACGCCGCTTCCATGGCCGCCGGGATGTCGCAGACCGACTCGGTGGCTCCCATGCTCGTGAGCCGCTGCAACGCGCCGCGGTGATCAAGGGACGCGGAATCGCGGCTCACCGATGCAGGATGCGACATCGGCACGAGCGCCACCCGATCCCCGGGAGCGAGCGCCTCGATCGCAGCCTTCGCGGCCGCCACCGAACGTTCGAACGCAGTACCTCCACCGTCCTCGGTTCCCAGACGCTCGTTCGATGCGGCGGAATCATCGATCACCACCACGAGTGTCCGTGCACTGCGAATGCCGGCGGAGGCGGTGCCGATGAACGGCGCCGCGATCGCGAACCCAGCGCATGCCACCACCAGGCAGCGAACCGCGAGCAGGAGCCAGCGCTCCACGCGCCGCTTGCGGTCCACGCGGCGAAGGGCCTCGCGGAGAAGGTCCATGGCTGCCCACTCGACGGGCGAGCGTCGGCGGCGCAGCAGGAGATGGATGGCGATGGGCACCGCCACCGCCACGCCGGCGGCCACGGCCAGTCCGGGCGATGCAAACGAGAGAGCGCTCACGAGCCGCCCCCGCGCAGGAGCGTCTCGCGCCGCGAGAGCAGCGCGGCCAGCGCCGGACCCACGGAATCATGGGTGTCCAGCCGGACAAGGTCGAATCCGAAGCCGCGCACCAGCCGCTCGAGCGCCTTCTCGTCCTCGGCAAGCACGTCGAGGTACGCCTGACGCACGGAACGCGCGTCGACCTCGAGCATCGCCTCGCCCTCGAGCCCCTCGAAAGGAGCGTTCTCGTCGAGTTCGAAGCGCAGCTCCTCGCGGTCGAGCACGCGCACCAGGATCACGTCGTGCCCACGATGGCGCAGGCGCGCCAGCGAATCACGCACCTGCTGGTGCGGCATCAGGAAGTCGCTGATGATCACCACCAGCGAGCGGTGCGTGCCGCGAGAGAGCAGCTCGTCTACTGCGCGCGGCAGGTCGGCCTTGCCGTCCACCGCGTGCGTCGCCAGGCACTGCACGATGGCGCGCCAGTGGCCCTGCGAGTTGGAGCAGCGCGTGGCGGCAATGAGCTTCGGCCCGAACATCTCGGTGGACACACGGTCGCGCTGCGAGAGTCCCAGGAACGCCATCGCCGCGGCAGCGGCCGTGGCGTGATCGAACTTGGTCCAGCGCGCAGCGCGGCCCGTCTGTGTGCCGCCCCAGCCTTCCTTGCTGCCCAGCGTGCCGAAGCGCATGCTGCCCGAGGAATCCACCATGACGTGGATGTCCAGGTTCGTCTCCTGCTGGAAACGCTTGAGGTACAGCTTGTCGCTGCGGCCGAACACCTTCCAGTCGATGTGCCGCACCGGGTCGCCCGCCACGTACTGGCGATGCTCCGCGAACTCCACCGCCAGCCCTTGGTAGGGCGAACGGTGCATGCCGCTCATCACGCCCTCGGCGATGCGCTTGGCGCGCAGTTCGAACGGGCCGAGCTGGGCGAGTGTCTCGGGTGCCAGGTACTGCTCTGCGCGCACGAAGCTCCGTTCACGAGCCCGAGGGCTTCATGAGGCGTTCCAGTTCCTTGGCACCGGGCGCCGAGCTGTCCTCGACGCGGATCTCGCGCAGCAGCTCGTCGATCACCTGGTCGACGCCGACGCGGTCCGCCTGGGCGTTGAAGTTCAGCTGGATGCGGTGGCGCAGGACGGGCTTCGCCACGGCGCGCACGTCGTCCGGCGTGGCAGTGGGATTGCCAGCAAGCAGTGCGCGCGCCTTTGCGGCGAGCACCAGGAACTGGCTGGCGCGCGGTCCGGCGCCCCAGCTCACGTATTCCATCACCCGCAGGCGATTGCCCGCAGCCACCGTCTCGGCGTCCTGGCGCGTGGCGCGCACCAGCCGCAGCGCGTAGCGCACTACGTGGTCGGCAACGGGAACCTCGCGCACCAGCGCCTGCATCGCGCGCACGTCCTCCGCGGAGAGGATCCGCTCGGGCGCACGCGGCGTGGCGCCGGTGGTGCGCCTGACGATCTCGGCCTCCTCGTCGGCAGTCGGGTAGCCGATCATGATCTGCAGCATGAAGCGGTCGAGCTGTGCCTCGGGCAGCGGATAGGTGCCCTCCTGCTCGATGGGGTTCTGCGTGGCAAGCACGAAGAACGGCTCCGGAAGCTGGTGGTTGACGCCGCCCACGGTGACCTGGCGCTCCTGCATCGCCTCGAGCAGCGCGCTCTGGGTCTTGGGTGGCGTGCGGTTGATCTCGTCCGCCAGGATCACGTTGGCGAAGATCGGTCCGGGAACGAACCGCAGGCGTCGCGTTCCGGTGGAGCGATCCTCCTCGATGACCTCCGTGCCGGTCATGTCGCTCGGCATGAGATCGGGCGTGAACTGGATGCGGGCAAACCCCAGCGACATGCTGCGTGCCAGCGTCGACACCAGGAGCGTCTTCGCAAGTCCCGGAACGCCCTCGATCAGCGCGTGCCCACCGCACGCCAGGGCGATCATGACCTCGTCGATGACGCGGTCCTGACCGACGATGACCGAGTGCACGGCGGCGCGGAGCCGCTCGGCGGCGGCCTTCGCATCGGCAGGCGTGCGAATGGCCGTGGATGCGAGTGATTCTTGCATTGCGGAAGTATAGTTGCGTGCCTTGCCGGAACTCCCGGAAATCGAGACGATCCGACGCACCATCGGCCCCTTGCTCGTGGGCCGGACGCTGCATGTCGCCGCCATCGGTCCGCACGACATGCGAGCGCGCGGCGAAGGTCGCGGAACGGGCGGTTCCCGCTCGTCCTGGATCACGCCGCGGGAACTGCTCGACGGTGCGCGCATCGATCGGCTCGAGCGCCGGGGAAAGCGGCTTGCCATCCTTGCGAGCGATGGGCGTGCATTGGTGGTCCAGCTCGGGATGAGCGGCCAGCTCATGACCGGCGAGGAAGCCGAGGCCACGCACCGACATGTCACGTGGAGTGTCGGCCGGCGCACCGCGGACATCGTCTTTCGCGATCCCCGACGGTTCGGCGGCGTCACGCCGTATCGCTCACATGCCGCACTGCTCGAGGCATGGGATCTCGAGCTCGGTCCCGATGGACTGACCGTCACCGCGGAACAGTTGACGCACCAGCTTTCCGGCAAGCGTGCGGTCAAGGCCGCACTGCTCGACCAGGCGGTGGTGGCAGGCGTGGGAAACATCTACGCCGACGAGTCGCTCCACCTGGCCGGCATCGACCCGCGCACGCGATGCTCGCGATTGCGCCCGCAACGGGTCGCGGAGCTCGCCGAGGCGATCCGCACCATCCTGATGCGTGCCGTCACCCACGGCGGCAGCACGTTGCGCGATTACCGGGCAGGCAACGGCACACGTGGCAACGCGCAACAGCTCCATGCGGTGTATGGCCGGGACGGGGAGCCGTGCATGGCCTGCGGGGCCGTCTTGCGGGGTGCACGACTGGCGGGTCGGGCAACGGTTTGGTGTGCTGGGTGCCAGCGTCGGGCGTGACCGGGTGGGGGTCGGTTGCCAGCCTTCCCGAGCATGACGACGTCATTCAGAGAACATAAAGAGATATCTATCTCTCCTCCTAGGAATGAGTCCTGTCAACCTGTGGACAACCCGGTAGCCAGGGAGCGTAAGTCTCTTCTCCAGCACGGTGTGCATTGCCACGGTGGACGGTGGTTGGACTGTCAACTTCGTGCCACTCATGTCCGCCACCTGTCAACGTCCGGGTTGCTCCCGAGGCAGGCATCCGTACCACAGGCACACCGATGCGTTATCTGTTGGTTTCGGCGGCCCATCACATCTCGGTGATCGTCAGCAACCGACAGCCCCCCCACGCGTCGTCCACCTGCTCAGACAGTCTCCCGGCGATCCAGGGACTGCTCGATCCGGGTGACGTCGCTCGACAGCGCAGCATCGGTCTGCGCGCGCGACCCGACCGTCCGCACCGCGTGCATCACGGTGGTGTGGTCGCGCCCACCGAAGTAACCACCGATCTCCTCGAGCGAGAAGCGCGTGTGCTTGCGAGCGAGCCACATGCACACCTGGCGCGGAAGCGTGACGCTCTTGTGCCGGCGCTTGGACATCAGGTCGCTGAGCTTGATGTCGTAGTACTTGGTGACGGCGTCGATGATCTGCTGGATGGTGGGCTGGGCGGCAGCGCCTGCAGCCTCTGCCGGACGGCCATCGGCGAGCGCCTGCTTGGCGAGTTCGAGCGTGATCGGCACGCCGTTGGCCATCGCCAGGCCGCGCAGACGCGTGAGCGCGCCCTCGAGCTCACGGATGTTCGAGTCGAGCCGCGCGGCGATGTAGGCCGGCACCTCGTCCGGCATCTGCAGGTCATGCAGCGCGGCCTTGGTCTTCAGGATGGCGATGCGGGTCTCGTACGCCGGCCGGTCGATGCGCGCCACCAGCCCGCAGTTGAAGCGGCTGACGAGGCGCTCCTCGAGGTCCGGGATCTCCGACGGCGCCGCGTCCGAGCTGAGGACGATCTGTCGCCCGCCCTGGTAGAGCGCGTTGAACGTGTGGAAGAACTCTTCCTGCGTCTGCTCGTGCTTGGAGAGGAAGTGGATGTCGTCGATCACCAGCATGTCCGCGTTGCGGAAGCGATGGCGGAATTCCATCATCCGGCCTGCGCGCACCGCCTCATGGAAGATGTCCATGAAGGTGCTGCACGAGATGTAGACGATCCGCGCGGACGGGTCGCGCCGGAGCATCTCCTGGCAGACGGCCTGCAGGAGGTGGGTCTTGCCCATCCCGACGCCACCATGCACGAAGAACGGGTTGTAGGCACGGCCGGGCTTCGCAGCCACGGCCTGTGCGGCCGCATGCGCGAGGCGGTTGTTCGGTCCCACGACGAACGTCTCGAAGACGTAGTCGGGCGACAGCACCAGCTGGTCGTCGAAGAGTGCCTCGCGGGAGGCACCGGCAACGGACACGTTCGATGCGGACGGCGTGGTCGAAGGCTGGGTCGCGCGATCGGCGACGAACTGCACGCCGATCAGCAGCCCCGTGGCCACACAGGCGGCCTCGGTGAACTGCGGCACGCAGCAGCGCTGGAGGTACGAGAGCCTGACGGGCTCGGTCACCAGGAGCGAGATGTTCGCGCCGTCCATCCCCACCACCTCGATCTGGTCGAACCAGTGGCGGCAGAGCTCGCCATGGTGGCGCCGGAGGTGGTCGAAGACCCGGTGGCGGATGTCGGACAGCGACATCGCGGCCTTCCTGGCGGTCTGTTCGGTGGATGCGGTGCGGTTGGACATGGCGTCGGTCGGGTTGGGTTTGGCCATGCCGTGGCACGCGGGCAAGCGCACTGATCGTCCCACGCACCACGGGACGCGACAAGACCTCCCAGCGGTGTTCCGTACCGCATCCGACGCGTCCTGCGTCGACTGGATCGCCACTGCATCGAGTGGATCCGAAGGAGTGAATTCGTGTTGTTGCGCGCGGAGAAGTTTGCCCACCACGCCGCGCGATCCGTCAGTGCGGAATGTAGACCGCGCACGACCGACCGTCAACCATCATGTCGTGGCTTCACGCATCTGTTTCAGCGGACGCCGCGTCCGTTTCGACGAACGCCGCGTCGGTGGACGGTGCATTTCCAGCCGCATTTTCCACCGCAGCCACTTGACTTTCATGACGCGCCCGGTTGGACCGGTGGTCCATCAGGAGGTGGACGTGCTGCGCGCGCTCGGCCCCCGCGATCGCCTCGATGCGCTCGCGCGCGAACGGGATCAGCGTTCGACGCGAGACATGCGTGATCACCACGTCCTTGGCCTTCCACGCCTCGAGCAGCGGCCGCAGGTCCTCCACATGGATGTGCTTGCCGATCTTGGCGCGGTCGCGGTGCTCGTCCTCGAAGAACGTGCACTCGGTGATCACCACCTTGGCGTTCACGAACTCGTCGCGGAGCAGGAAGTCGCCCATCTCGGTGTCGCCGGTGTAGGCAATCAGCGGGATCTCGAGCGTCCGCGTGATCTCCGTGCCCTGCGACTTGAGCTCGCGGAGCCTTTCCTGCGAGAGCCCCACGAACTCGTCCTTGAGCTTGCTGCGTCGTTCGATCACCACGAACGCCAGGGCGGGCGTGGTGTGGCTGACCTCGATGGCCCGCACCGCCATGTTCGGTCGGAGCTGGAAATCGGAATCCGGCTCGATCGGGACGATCTCGTGCGGCGTCTTCTGGCGCTCGAGGTCCACCCAGGACGCCATCATCCGGCGCAGCGGCTCCACCATCTTGGGATGGGCGAGGCAACGTGCGGTGCCCGGCATCTTCTGGAAGAACCGCTGGCTGAACCAGTACGGGAGGCCCGCGACGTGGTCCATGTGGGCGTGCGTCAGCGCGACGGTCGGGGATGCCAACGTCGGCCGGGGGCACAATCCGATGTCGAAGACCAGGTCCAGTTCCGGGACATGGACGACCGCCTGCTCGCCGGCCACGGAGACACCCTGGATGCGGAACGGTGCGGAATAGATGAAGCCAAGACGGGCCTCCTGGGGAGGCATGCGCGGGATCATTCGGCGGAATCTCCTCTCGCAGCGCTTTCGCGCGGCGGGGTGCAGGTGCGAACGGAGGATCCTAGATGGATCGCGTGAGGTCC
>CAMBSR010000051.1 GCA_945870475.1 Phycisphaera mikurensis NBRC 102666 | reverse complement strand
ACCGTGCGCTGCGTCGCCGCGATCCCGTCGCCGCCGCCCGCATCGCCGTGGCCACGGCCATGGACGCCGCCGGCGGGCGCCTCCCGATTCCCGGGGCATCGCTCTCTGCCGACGCGGAGGCCCGTCGCATCGTCATCGCCGCCACTGCCGCGGATCCACGTGCCATGGACGGGGTCCAGGAAGCGGTCGCCACTGCCGTGTCCAAGGCATCGGGCGATGCCCGTGCGCGCATCCTGCGCTCCGCCGCTCGACTCGGCATCGGGACGCGCGCCGGTGCCGACGCACTTGCCGCACTCACCTCCGCGGCATCCGGAATCCCCGCACGTGTCGATGTCGCGCGGCTCGTGCGCGAGTGCGGGGCGCTCGTTCCGCCGTCGCCCGCTTCGCAGGAGTTCCTCCGTTCGCTCGATCCGCGGTGGGGGCCCACCCTCGTGCAGGGCTCGGCTCCCGCGCCCCCGCGCATCGAAGGAGGAGCGCGCCGCATCGTTGAGTTCCCCGGCCGCCTGCCGCGCCTGCTCCAGAACGCCGGCAGCTTGCCGGGTGGCGTGCTCACGGTGCAGGGCACGGAACTCGTCCTCCGCAAGCCGCCGTCGTTCGCGCCGCAGTGGCGCGTGCCGATCGGGACCGCGGACTGCTCCGTGCTTGCGACGCAGCCGTCGATCCTCGTCTGCGACGATGGCCCGGGCGGCACCGGAGCTGTCAGCAGCATTTCGCCCGAAGGTGCCGTGCGCTGGAAGACGCGCGCCGTGGTGCCGGATCCGGCGTCGGGCGCCGACCCCGACGCAGTGTCCGGCGATGTCGTGGATACCGTCGATGCGCGCCAAGGCCCGGCGGTCGTGCCCATCCTTACCGCCCCGGTGGTGGCCACGCTCCGCCGCGACGGTTCCGTGACGGCCTTCAGTACCGATCGTGGCCTGGAGGCGTGGAACCGTCCGGGCGATGGCGGTGTCCCCGTGATGTGGACGCATGAAGCGCTCGCCATCATCGTTGCCGGAGAGGTTGACGATGGCTCAGGTCCGGTGATCCAGATCTCGGTGCTGGATCCGGTGGACGGTCACGTCGCCCGCTCCTGGGCGCTCGAGGGCGCCACCGAGCTTCGCTGGCTGCACGTCGTGGACGGCGGGTTGCTGGTGGCGGGAACGGACGTCGGCATCGAGGCGCGTCGGCTCGCCGGCGGCGACGAGTCGGCGCCCTACTGGTCGATCGACGCCGTCGACGCGCGCGCGTCCACGCGCGGTTGGCATGTCGGCCGTTGGCTCCTCGTCCTCGATCGTTCGGACTCGCTCCTGGCGATCGACGCGTGGACCGGCCGCGTGACGCCCAGTGTCTTTGCGCCGTCCGGGGTGGTTGCGCAATCTCCCGTCCGGGAGATCGCGGTCGGCGAGGGCTGGATCGCTGCGGTCCGGGATTCCCACGCCGACTTCTTCTCCCTCCAAGGCGTTCACCTCGGCCGCGATGCCCCCGGTTCCGAGCGTGCCTACCTCGCTGCTGCCGCCAGCGCCACCCGGCTCTTCGTCCTGGATGCCGGCGTTGCCGGCAGCGACCCGGTTCCGCTGCGCTTCCCCATCCTCCTGCACGACCTGGATGTCTCCCGCGGAGGCCTCGAGTCCGCCCCGCCCCTCATGGTCCGCTCCCTTGGCCAGCGTTCGAGGGACATGGCGGTGTCCGACGGCATCGTGGCGGTCTCCAACGGATCCGTGGTCCAGGCCGTCGAATTTTCTCCTGTTTCCGCGCCTGCAGGCCGATGAACCGCCTTCGTCCCTCGCTGGATGGCTATCTCCTCACGGGCTGGAATCCGATCGCTACACTTCCGCGCGCCGCAGCCAAGCACTGCGCCTACTTCACGCAGAGAGACCCCATGACCTTCATCGCCACATCGTCCAGCATTGTCGATCCGTCGTTCGAAGACCTCGGCTCGACCGCGCTCCTTCCCTTCTCCGCCTCCACGTCCATCGCGGTGCTCGCCGCGTCCGACGAGGACGACGACTTCGTCTTCGATGACGACGATGAGGACGAAGACGAAGACGAGGATGAGGACGAAGACGAAGACGAGGACGAAGACGAGGACGAGGACGAGGACGAAGACGAAGACGAGGACGAGGACGAGGACGAGGACGAAGAAGAGGACGAAGACGAAGACGAAGACGAAGACGAGGACGAAGACGAGGACGAAGACGAGGACGAGGAAGAAGACGAAGACGAAGACGAGGACTGATTCCGCGCCTCCATCACCAAACACACATGCGCTGCCATGCTTTGCCGGCAGCGCATTTCCTTTTTGCTTGTCAATCGATGCTCGCCGCGCCCGCCGTCAGCGCAGCGTCGGCGCGGGCGCCGGTACCGGCGAATCCGCCGGTGCTTCCGGATTCAGCACCAGTCGCGCCACGTCCAGCCGGTTCCTCGCAGTCCGGAACGCCACCAGCTCCCCGGCGGACATCGTCGTTGGCCGCGTGATCCACGCGCCGCTCGCCATCAACTCGGCGCGGCTCTTGCTCGCGCCCAGCCGTTCCCGCATCAGGGCGTCCGGCATAGTGACCAGCGCGTTGTCGGCATCGACCACGGTGGCGGCAAACGATCCTTCGAGGAGCTGCTCCACGCTGCCACCGGGTGCCCACAGTGCCATGCGGCCCGTGTCCGGCATCCAGAACGCCACACGTTCGCGGGTGGGCGGTGAGGCGGCCAGGCCGGAGACCGGCGCCAGTGCCCGGACAACCCACGTGAGGTTGGCCTTGAGCGAGACCACCGCCAGCATCGCAGGTGCCCGTGTCGCATCCGCGGCCGGCATCCCGTCGGCGGCAAAGGGCAGCCATGCCACCACCAACGACCCTCCCTCGAGGCGGAACGCGAACATTCCCGTGCCATCGCCGCCGAACACCGGCATGAGCCAACTGCTTCCGGCGGTGCCGTCAAGGACGCGCGTCACGCCATCGCGCCGGCACAACAGCTGCCAGTCGCCGCCCTCGGGATCGCGGCGGCTCCACGCAAGCGTTCCATCCCGCGCAACCGTCGCGAAGGCGTTGCACCACTCGTCCTGCACGATCGGCACCAGGCTCCCCGACCACCGCTGCATGGCGATGTCTCGCCCGCCATCGTTCCTCGGTCGCTCCACCAGGTAGCCCTCGTCGCTTGCCCCGCGGCCCAGCACCCACGGCCCGTCCAGGCGCGAGAGCGGCAGCCCCGGCGTGTCTGCCGCCAGCGAGACGGCCTCCATGCGGCTCGTGAACCCCTCGGGACCCAGCGGATCGCCCACCCGTTCCGCCCACGTCGCGGTGCCGGACGTCTGCACCACCATCTTGCGTCCATCCGGGGAGACCAGCGGCAGCGTCTGCCCGTCCCATGGCATCTGCGTCACGGGCATGAGCGTCATGCGGGTGCGCTTGACGATCGTGCTGCTCTCGTCGATGACCACCGTGCGTGTTCCGTCGCTGGCGGCATCCGACGCGAGCGAAAGCCGCTCCTTGGTGGAGAGTCGCTGGCGCTCGCACCCGACCGAGCCTGCCCATGCAACTGCCCACAAAATGAACAGGGCGGCCGTGTGAGCCGCCCTGTTCGTGTTGCCTGACTCAGTCACGTTGCGCGCCCTCAGCAGAGGCCGTTCACTTCGGGGTCGCGGGGGCGGGGTCCGCCGGCTTGCTTGGCGCCGATCCTTCGGGCGCCGCTGCAGCCGGCGGCGCCGGGGCAGGGGCCGGGGCCGGAGCAACAGGGAGCTCTTGGCCGGCTTCGATCGGCGCGAGCGGATCCGTCGGACCGGGCAGCACCGTTTCGTCGTCGCTCCTCACGTTGCGGCTCTTGATGAGCTCCTTCGACATCTCGGCGACGGGCTTCTCCAGCTCACGCAGGCGCTTGCGCTCGTCCTTGTTGTAGTTGGCGTCGTTCTCGTCCGGGTTGTCCACCACGGTCGGGGTCACGAACACCAGCAGCTCGGTGGTGGCCTTGGTCACGCCCGTGCTTGCGAACACCCAGTCGAGGACCGGGACTTCGCCGAGCAGCGGCACCTTGCTCTTGATCTTGTTCTCCGTCTCCTTGCGGATGCCGGAGAGCACGATGGTCTGCCCGTTCTTCACCGTGACCGAGGTGTTCGTCTGGCGGCGGTCGATGACCGGGTTGCCCCCGACGCCCGCCGGGCTCGTGTTGTTCACGTTCGAGAGCAGCACCTCGATCTGCATGTTGACGTTGCGGTCCTTGGTGATGCGCGGCCGCACGTTGAGGCCGATGCCCACCGGGATCTGGTCGAACGTCGCGTTCACGCCACCGCCGGTGTTCAGGTCGCTGAGGCTGGAGCTCTGGAAGGGCACGTCCTGGCCCTGGAAGAACTTCGCCTCCTTGTTGTCGCTCGTGAAGACGCGGGGCTCCTGCAGGATGCGCACCGTGGTCTCTTCCGCGAGGGCCTGCAGGATCACCTGGGCGCTCGCCGTGAAGGTCAGCTCGGAGGTCGAGAGGTCCGGTGCGAAGATGTCGGTCTTGGAGCCGACGAACTTCGGGTCCACCCTGATGGCGTTGTTGCCGTTGGTGAGGACCGGGTCCTGGCCCCACTTGATACCCAGCTGGAAGTCATCGCCCAGCTGCACCTCGGCCAGCACCACGGCGATCATCACCTGGCGACCGGGCTTGTCGAGGTCCTGCACGATCTTGGCCAGGCTGTCCTGGATCTCCGGCGGCGCCAGGATCAGGAGCGAATTCTGCCCGGCATTCGGCACCACGCGGCTCTTGCCGACCAGGGCGCTGACCTCGGACTGGTCCTCGCCTGCGGCGCGGCCCGACTGCCAGGGGAACTGGATGCCGTTGGAGCCGCCGCCCGCGCCTGCCTGGTTCGTGTTGCCGCTCGTGAACGCGTTCGTGTTGGTGGTGCCGTTCTGCCCGCCGCTCGCCACGTTGAAGTCGATGCCGGTCAGGCCTTCCTCGGGGCTGCGGATGGTCGCCGACGAGCCGGACTGCGCGAGCAGCGCGTTGAGGATCTCGGCGAGCTCCACCGCGCCCGCATGCTTCAGCGGGATGTTCCGCGGCATGCCGGCCTGGAGCGGCTGGTCGATCTGCTCGATGAGCATGTCGAGCCACTTGAAGTTGTCCGGGGTCTTGCTGACCACGATCAGGCGGTTGGAGTCCGGGTACGCCTCGATGCGGAAGATGTTGGCGATGGCGACGTCCGCGCCTGCCTCACCGCCGCCGCCGCCGCCGATCCCCTGCACGCGCTGGATGCCGGTGCTCCGGCCACCGGCGCCGCCGCCCGTGGTGCGTCGCGCGCCGCCACCGCCGCCGCCTTCCAGCAGCGACTGCAGCACCGTCTGCACCTTGAGCGGGTCGGTGTACTTGAGGTCGTACAGGCGGTAGATCTGGCCGCTGCTCTCGGACGATGGCTTGTCGAGCTCCGAGATCAGCTTCTCGATCTCGTGCATGATCGTCGGCTCTGCGCGGATCGTCAGGCTGTTGGTGGTGGGGAGCGTGGTCACCACCAGCTGCTCGCTGGTGCCGACCTCGACGGCGCCGCCGCCGCCCCCGGCCGTGGGCGTACGGCCGCGGTTGTTCTGCTGTCCCTGCGGCTGGCCGCCGCCCTGGCGCGGCGTCGAAGCGCCGCCGGTGGGGGCGCGCGACGAGAACAGGTCGGTGATGATGCCGGAGATCGTCTGCGCGTCCTGGTACTTCAGGCGGATCGTCTTGGTCTGCACGTCCACGTACGCCTGCTGGTCGAGCAGGTCGATCAGGTGCTGCACGCGCTTGGCGAGGGCGATGTCGCCTTCCAGGATGATCTGGTTGGAGTTGTTGTCCACCTGCAGCGTGGCGTAGCCGGGCAGCGAGTCGCCGAGTCGCTCGTACACCTGCGAAGCCTTGGTGTTCTTGATGCGGAATACCTTGATGACGATGTTGCCGTTCTCCGGCAGGTCGGAGATGTCCACCTCCGGGCCGAGCACCTTGGCAGGCTGCAGCGTGTTGAGCTCGGTCAGGTTGTCGATGAGGATCATGTCCTCGGTCTCGACCACGCCCAGGCCGTTCAGGCGGAACGCCTGGAAGATCAGGTTGAGCGCCTCGCTCTTGGGCATCTTGCGGTCGCTGACGATGGTGATCTTGATGGGCGACAGCGCCGTCTGCTTCGGGATCACCACCTTGCCGGTCCACAGCGAGATGGTGTCGATGAGCGTCTTGATCTCCTGGTCACGGAACTGGAGTCCGACGAGCTCGTCGCGCGTGTCCGCCTTGCGGCCCTTGGCTGGCCCTTGGTCCGGCGACGGTGCGGGTGCCTCCGGCGGGAGTTCCATGGGCTGGTTCATGGCGCTGCCCTCGTCCGCGGCCGGCGCTGCGGCTGGATCCTGGAACGCTGCGATGGCGGCGGCTCCCGAGGGGTACGCAAGCATCGCAACGAGGAGGGCGAGTGACGTGGGCTGGCAGGTCTTCACTTGGGGTCTCCGCGGCGGGTTGCCGGGGTGTCGAGGGGGTCAAGGCGCGCCGGGCGCATCAGTCCTTCATCGGCTCCGGATGGGGCCATGGGCGCAGTCTGGTGCCTCGGGGGAAACGCCGGGCCCCGGGCATGATTGCGGGCTGGGAAGGGTAGCGGGGAGGAATCCTGGATACCCCCTTCCGGGGGGCATTCTGCGGTCGCCCGTGGGCAATTCCGGCGGTCAGCGGCCGATGGTCTCGAGCCGCTGGGTCAGCCACTGCTCCTCGTTCTCGAGGCGCTGGCGGACCGCCGGGTCGAGGTCCTGGCGTCCCTGGGCCGCGGAAACGGCCGCCAGGGCGCTTCTGGCGGCGTCCATGGCCATCTTTCCAACGCCCTCCTCGGAGAGCGCATTGGGGACGGGCGCCGGCACGGCGGGGCTGGCGTTCAGGACCGGGGGCTTCGCCGCGGCCCCGGACCCGGGTGAGGTCGTCGGCGGGGTGCTGCCACCGGCCGTCACCGTGACACCGCTCGGGGGGGTCGCGGTGGTGATCGGCTTGAAGAGCGTGTCGTTCGGCTTCTGGCCGACCGCCACGTCATAGACCTTGCCCTTGTGCTTGATCTTCAGCTGCCAGGGCGAGATCACCTCGAGCACGGTCACGCCATCGGACTCCTTGCCGATTTCCATGACCTTGTTGCCTTCGAAATAGACCGCGCTGCCGAGCATGCCGATCGGCTTGGGTCCCATGTACTCGGTGGGCGGCGGGGGCGGCGGCGCGGGGGGCTGCGGCGGCGGGGGCGGCGGCGGTGGCGGAACCTTCCGCTTCCAGTCGGGCGGCGCGAAGAAGAGCGAGCGCCCCTCGAAACGGCGTTCGTAGAGCCCGTGGGTCTCGTCGTGCTGCGTCAGCAACGGCGTGGTGACGTCCACTGACTCCACGGTGGAAGAAGACCGGAACAGGTCCACGAACAGCGGGAAGCCATGGTCGACGACCACGAACGCGCCCGCCACGCCTGCGATCGCGGTGGCGATCAGCATCGGCGACCAGCGGATCCCCGAGGGAAGATCGAGTCGGAAGTTCATCGCCCGCCCCTTCCGCCGGAGGAGACGACCCACGTCTCGATGGTGGCCTGGACCACGAGCTTTCGGCTCTGCTCGTTCTTCTGGATGCGCAGCGACGTCACGCCGTCGATCACGGGGTGTGCCTCGAGGTCGGCGACCAGGCGCGGGAATTCCTCCGCCGTGGTCTCGAACTTCACCTCGGCCTGCAGGCGGTCGATGGCCGGCCCGAGCACGCCCGCATCGCTGTCCTTCACGCGCTGTCCGTTGCGCGCTTCGTAGCTGTAGCCGGCCACCTTGTGCTTGCGCAGCACTTCGTCGATGGCGCTCGCCAGCTCCTCGCGTCCGGTGGCTGCCGCACCCGGGGGCTCCACCGGGCCGAAGGTGCCGACCGCGCGGCGCAGGTCGGTGTTGACGCTCGACTGCCGACGCGCGCCGCGGTCGAGCGCGGCCTCGATCTGCGAGCTCTCGGCGCTCCACGATCGCGCGCGGGACCAGAGCAGTTCATCGGCGGCCAGCCATCCCACGAGCACCATCGCGCCCAGCACCAGCCACTGCTGCCGCTTGGGCAGCGCGTCGTAGCGCGCGCGGAGGTCGGCCACCTGCGCGCGCAGTGGGCGGCGCGTGGCCCGCGTGCGGGGCCGCTCGGCGGTATCGACGTTTGCTGGGAGGTTCGTCATTGCGTGGTCGTTCAGTCGCGCTTGCAGCGTTCGAGCAGGAGGTTGAACTCTTCCTTCAGGCGCGCCTGCACGTCATCTGGCAGATCGGCCCGGTTGCGTGCCTTGGAGACGAGCACCAGTGCGGCGCGGGCCTCTTCCTTGCTCATCTGGTTGATCTCGTTCGCGCTCAGCGCAGTGGGCGCCGGTTCGGGCTCGGAGCTGCCGCCCGGCTTGCTCCTGGTGGCAAGCGCGCCGCGGCCGCTGCCGGAACCGCGCGCCGCGCGGGCGGCGGCCTTGGAATCCTCGCCCTTCGCATCGCCTGACTTCGCGTCGTCCGCCTTCGCTTCGGCGGTCTTGCTGTCGCTGGCCTTCGTTTCGCTGCTCTTGCCGTCGGCGCTCTTGCCGTCCGCACCCTTGGATTCCGCGGCCTTCGCGTCAGCAACGCGAGCGCTCGGCGCCTTGGTCTCTGCGCCCTTCAGCGTGGTGGTGGTGCCGCGCGTCCCTGCGGAATCGGCGGACTTGGAACCTTCCGTCGATGCTGCACCGCGTGCGGCTGCACCGGACTGCGAGGCGCCGGCCGACGCATCGCCGGCTCGCGCCACGGTCGCTTCGTCCGAATCCGAGGTCCCGGCCTCGGCGCCTTCCGTCTCCGCGTCATCGTGCGTGGCCTTCGCCCCGCCGGCCTTCGACGCCTCGATGTCCTTCGGGTTCAGGCCGGACGCCACGGGATCGACGTCCGCCGGCGGCTGGCCGTAGCGACGGACGCGCATCGACTTGCGCGCGAAGTCCTGCGACTCCGGGAAGCTCACCGGGTAGGTGGGACGCACCGCGGTGGCATTGAGCGTGAACTCCTGGTAACCGCGGGAGTCGGGCGCCTCCGAGCTGCGCTGGATCGACTCGAACGCGCCGGACTCGCGCAGCTGGCGCTCCATGGCGATCATCACCTCGGAACTCTGCTGCCCGCCGGCGGGCCGTGCCTTGCCGCGCAGGGTCACGGACTGACCCTTGGCGGACTGTGCCACGTTGATGAACTCGATCTCGGCGCCGTCCGGTGCGCAGCATGCGATGTCGGACAGGGTCTTCGTCATCGAGGCGCCCTGGCGGCCCAGCACGCGGTACATCGCCTGCTTCTTGCGGTCGGTGTCTTCCGCCCGCTGGTAGGCCTCAAGGTCGGGCAGCTTCCACCGCAGGAGCAGCAGCCGTGCGCCCTCGATCACCAACGGGCCAAGGACGAAGCACAGCACGCCTGCAATCAGCACGCGCCGCGCGGTCCGGGGCTCGGAAAGGCGGTTGATGAACACGCTGGTGCGGTCGGGCCGTGCGCCGAGGTCGGTGGACTGGAGTCGCGTGAGCGCCAGCATGGGCCCGGTGGCCGCCGCGGCCAGGCCGATGGCCAGGCCGTGCTCGCGCCACCAGCCCGATGCATCGGAGGCGGTCACGCCGGTGAGCATCTGCGAGAGTCGTCGGAGGTCGGCGCTGCTGCAGCCGAACCCGCCGCCGAGCACGCTGGATGCCGACTGCACCGCGCCGGCGATCGCTGCGGGGATTTCCGCTGCGGGCACGGACGCGTGGACGCACGCTTCGCCGACCGCCTGCGCGACGTCGCTGGGTTCGATGGATTCGCCCGCGCCGCCGGCGCGGACCGTGCGCATCAGGAGTCCCTGGCTCGTCGGCACGCAGATCGAGAGCACGCCGTTGGCCGCGTCCACCGAGACCAGCGTGCCTTCGGTCCAGGCCGACAGCGCTGCGAGTCCGGCAACGGCGGGCGCGAACGAGGTGTTCCGGCCCTCGTGGATGCCGCCAGGCAGGTGCGGGCGCTCGGCGTCCTCGGGCCACTCGGTGACCAGGCCGGTGCGGATGCCGTCGCCGCGCTCGCGCGGCAGCAGTGCGGAGGCCACGCGCCAGAACGGCGTGCGTCCCAGCACGAAGGTGGTGGCGTTGAGCTGGAGCGCGCTCTCGAGACGTCCTTCGTCGGCGCTCGGAAGCTGCACCGCGCGCACGATCACGTCGGCGCCCGGGAGCGCCACCACGGTGTGGCCGGCGCGCTGCCCGTCGATCCATTGCGAGGCCCGTCCGTCCTCGGCGGCGAACCGCTCGGTCGCCACCAGTTCCAGCGCAGCGGCGCCGGACCGGACTGTCATGAGGTCCCATCCGGCACGCGTGCGGCATGCGATCGCCACGATGGCGGGATCGCGCTGCGGTGCGTCTTCGGTGGGCTTCCTGCGGAACGGGTTCATGCGTGTTTCACTGCTCTCGGTACGAGAGGATCTTGGCGGGCAACTCGGACTTGTCGATGACCACCTCGATCTCGACCTCGGCGCCCGTCGATGCTGCGCGTCCGCGACTCGTCACGGTATACACGCTGCTGGTCACGTCGAATTGCGTGGCAATCTGGCTGAGAACCTGGGGATTCACGCCGGACATGCCGGAGAGGTCCGCCAGGCTCACGATGCCCTCGGGCTTCGACTTGCGGCGCGCCACGATGGCATCGGCCAGGCGGGGGTCGAAATCGAGCACTTCCTTCAGGACCGATTCCGGCACCGTGTTGATGTTCATCCTTCCGGGCACCGGCTTCGAGAAGTCGTCGCTGGTGATCTCGCGCAGCACCGCACGCAGCTGCGCGGGGTTCAGGTCTGCCACCGCAGAGGTGCCTCCGGTCCCCGAACGTCCGCCGGACGAGCGCCCGCTGCTGCCACCGCCGCCGCCGCTGCTGGCGCTGCCACTGCCACTGCCACCCGTGGATCCGCCGGAGCCGCCGCCCCTGGACGCGGTCGAGCCGCCCATCTGCACATTGACGCCCACCGCGTTGTTCCCGTTTCCGCCGCGGCTCGCGCCGCCCATGCTCCCGCCGGTGGTGCTTCCGCCGCCCGTGCCGCGGCTTCCGCCGGTCCCGCCCGTTCCGCCGGTGCCGCTTGAGCCCGCGGCAAGCTGGCTCAGCGGCGTGACCAGGAGGTTCTCCGGCTTCGCATTCGCCTGTGCGCCGTACGTGGTCAGTGCCTTCGCCTGGTCCTCGGTCACCGCGAGCCGCTTCACCAGCGATTCGGTGTCCGTGCCCTTCAGCGGAAGCTTGTCCTCGCCGCTCAGCGACATCTTGCTCTGCTTGCTGTAGGCGGTGAGGTATCCCGCCCATCCGGCATCGAGCTTGCCGTCGGGCTTGTCCTCGGGGAACGACTTGGGGCCGTCATCCTCGTTGGGATCGAGCCTGCCGTTCAGGTTCCAGTCCTCGCCGCGCACGTACTTCGGCCACGCGCCGGCCACCAGCTCGA
>CAMBSR010000050.1 GCA_945870475.1 Phycisphaera mikurensis NBRC 102666 | reverse complement strand
TGCGACGACGCAGTGGTGCTTGAGCCGCGGCCCGATTCCGTGGCGCCCGACATCCTGGAAGTGGCGGAGGCACTGCGCGCCCGCGGCGAGCGTCCGGCGCGCCTCTGGTGGGATCGCCTGCCCACGCGCGATGGCGAGGAGGTGCGCCTGGAAGTGAACGACGGCGTGCGCACATCCATCCTCCTGCGCAAGGCGCTCCACCTTTTCAAGCTGGTGCGGACGGGACTGGAGCATTCACCGCGCCTGGCCGCTTCGCAGCCGGAACTGGAGCGCATCGCGGTGCCGCGCCGCAGTTTCGGCCTGGGCCCGATGGGCGCGATCCACGCGGTGCGTGCGGTGCTGCCCGAGGCCGCGGCCGAGGTGGCGCGCATCGATCCCGACGACCCGGAAGCGCCGACGCGTGCGCTGGCGCTCGAGGGCGCTGTGCCGCCGCAGGCGGAGATCATCACCGAGGTGGAGGTCTGGGACCGCCGCCGCTTTGCGGTGGAAGGCCCGGCCGCCATACAGCAGGCGGCCATCGACCCGCAGCCAACGCTTTTCGTGGTGGTGGACCTTGGCGGAAGCGACGTGGTGGACGTGGAGCGCCTGGCCAACGCCGCTGTGCCGGTGCGCAGCGCGCCGCGACTGCACTTGGCGCACTGCGACCTCAACGACCGCCCGGGACTGGTGGCAACCATCGTGCAGACCGCGCGCATGGACGGCGTGGGCGTGGTGGTGGCGCGCGACGGTCCGCCGGCGCGCCGCGACATCCGCCAGCTTGAAGCGGGCGTTTCCGAGGCCGATCGCCTGGGATTCACGCCGCGGCAGCTGTTGGTGTGGCCTGCCGACACCGGGTGCGACGTGCGACCGCTCTCGCAGGCGGTGCTCATGGAACGCGGTCTCGAGCGGGGCATCGATCCGCTGAAGACCGAATTCGTGCGCGAGACGCTGCCCGTGGTGGACGGACTGCCGGTGCGCGTGGAGGTGCGCGCGCTGCTTGAGCAGGTGGAAGTGGTGCGCACGCGTCCGCCGCCGGTGCGTGGCGATGCCGACGCACGCATGGCGCCGCCGCGCCCGATCCACGCCCGCGAGGGGCGGTGGCGCTGCCACGTGGCCGGCTACCGCGGCGAGCCGCCGGGCATCGCGGTCACCGCGCTCTGCGAGGTGGGCCGCGCCATGGGCTACCGCGTGCAGTCGATCTACCACCCGACCCCCGTCGGCCCGGGCCGCCGTGCGTGGGGCCAGGTGCTCTTCACCGGCCAGGACGAGGGACCGGACGCGCGCGTGCATTCGCCGCAGTGCCCGTACGGCGAGGCGGACCTCCTGCTTGGGTTCGACGCCATCGAGACGCTGCGTGCGCTCGGGCCGGACCCGTACCTGCGCGTGGCTGCGCCGGACAAGACCTACGTGGTGGCGAACCTGGGTTCATTCGAGGACCAGGTACCCACCGAGTTTGCCGAGGCGGTGGCGCTCCTGCCGCGCGCACTGCCGCTCGCGACGCGCGCGGACGGCGCGCTGCTTGCGGACATTGCCGGCACGGCGCGGCGCGAGTTCCTCACCGACCGCGTGGCGGACCTCGTCGCGCTCGGGGCCGCGTTCCAGCGCGGGTTCATTCCGGTGTCGGTGGAATCGCTCGAGGCCGCGATGCGGCGACTGGAGCAGCGCGGCTACGGCCGTTCGCTCGAGGCGTTCGAGTTCGGGCGTCGCCTCGCCGAGGGTCTGGAGACCGCCGAGGGCGATGCGAAGAAGGGCGAGAGCCTCGGTCGCCTGGTGCGGCGCACGGCGCTCGAGATGGAGGCCTCGCGCCAGGGCGGACGCCGCCGCGCGCGGCAGTTCCGCGAGATCGTGCGCGAATCCATCGATGCCATGCCCGGGCTCTACGCCACGAGCGACGGTCGCCAGGCATTGCGCGACTTCGTGAACGCCTCCGCGCGCTGCGTGGCGTGGGGCGGGGTGCGGCACCTGCGCTGGTACGCGGAGCAGGTGCGCCAGCTCTACGAGGCCGGCACCGACGACCCGGAGCGCGCGCTCTGCACGTTGGGCATCCTGCCGCTCGCGGAATCGATCCTCATCCGCGATGCGCTCTACGTGGCCGCCATGCAGGCGGGCGTGACGCAGGCGCGGCGCATCCGCGAGCGCCTCGGCGTGCGCGCCTCGCGCGGCGACTTCATGAGCCGCCGCTACCTCAACCGCGTGGAGGTGGTGCTTGGCCGCAACCTCTGGCGACTGGACCTTCGTTCGAGCGACTGGCCGGCGCAGCTGGCATTGATCCTCTGGCGCGTGGTGCCGAACGAGCTGCGCGGGCAGCCGCAGGACCGCCGCGCGCGCGCCGCGGTGCTCGAGATCACGGAACGTGCCACGCACGAGCCGCAGCGTCGCGAGCACTGGCTGGGCGTGATACGCGGTCTGCAGGAGGCCGCGGCGGAGCACCGGCTGCGGGAGATTCCGCCGTCGGAACTTGAGCGCCTGGCAACGAGCTGAGCGGGCTCAGCCCTTCATCGCCTGCGTCAGCCCTTCATCGCCTCATGCCGCAGCTGGCCGCACGCCGCCTTGATGTCGCGGCCGCGGCTCGCGCGGATGTGGGTGTTGACGCCGGCATCGCGCAGCACGCCCTGGAACTCCAGCACGTCGCGGTCGTCCGGCCGCGCGAAGGGCAGGCCGTCCACCTCGTTGTAGCGGATGAGGTTGACGTTGGCACGGATGGTGCGGGCGATGCGCGCCAGTTCCTCGGCCTGCTCGCGCTGGTCGTTGAAGCCGCCGAGCAGGATGTACTCGAGCGTGATCTCGCGGCCGGTCTTGGCGAAGTACTCCTGGCACGCGCCGAGGAGCTCGGAGACCGTGGAGTATTCCGCCCACGGGATGATCTGCCGGCGCAGCTCGTCGGTGGGTGCGTGCAGGCTGAGCGCGAGCGTCACCGGCAGCTCGAAGTCGCAGAGCTTGCGGATCGCGGCGGGCAGTCCCACGGTGCTCACGGTGATCTTGCGGGCGCTGATTCCCATGCCCCACGGCGCGTTGAGCGTGCGGATCGCGTTCATCACGGCGCTGGCGTTCGCGAGCGGCTCGCCCATGCCCATGAACACCACGTTCGAGATGCGTCCCACGCCGGGCTGCTGCGCCAGGCGCCACACCTGCTCCACGATGCGTCCGGTGGTGAGGTTGCCTTCGACGCCCTCCAGGCCGGATGCGCAGAACTTGCAGCCGACGGGGCAGCCCATCTGGCTCGAGACGCACGCGGTGCGCCGTTCCTCGCTCGGGATCATCACGCACTCGGTCTCTCGGCCGGTGGCGACGCCGAGGACGGGGAGCGACACCGATTCGCCGCCCGGCGCGGGCCAGCCGATGAGCAGCTTGCGCGTGCCGTCGGTGGCTTCCAGGTTGCGCAGCTCCGAGCCCTGCAGGAACACCATCTCGTGCGCCAGCATGTCCCGGTTGGCCTTCGAGAGGTTCGTCATCCGGTCGATGTCGACGACGCCCTTGCCGTAGACCCAGTCCATCAGCTGCTTGGCCGCGAACTTGGGCATGCCGCGCGCGCCGCACCAGGCCTCGAGGCCGGCGGCGTCGAACTCGAAGAATGCTGCCTGCGCGGCGGTCACTTCGTGATGCCCACGGTCAGGTCCACGGTGCGGTGCGCGATGCCGTGGCGGTCGAGCCATGCGCCCATCGCCTCGTCGGCATCCTTGCGCAGGACGCGTCGGCCGGTGGGGTCGACGCCGCGCTTGCGCATCTCTTCCTTGAGCGTGCCGGGCAGGCCGAACTCCACCTGCTCGTGGTAGACGTCGTGCTGCTCCACCTCGCCGCCGAAACGCTCGATGAGGTCGACGATGAGCGCCTGCACCAGGTCCTCGGGCGCGCTGGCGCCGGCGGTGACGAGGAGGCTCTTCACGCCCTCGAACCACTCGGCCTTGAGCTCGCTGCGGTCGTCGATGAGCCGGGCGGGGGTGCCCATGTTCTGGCTGATTTCCGTCAGGCGCACCGAGTTCGAGCTGTTGCTGCTGCCGACCACCAGCACCAGGTCCGCCTCCGGCGCCAGGGCGCGCACGGCGCGCTGGCGGTTGGTGGTGGCGTAGCAGATGTCCTCGCTGGGGGGTTCCTTGAGCCCGGGGAACGCCTTCTTCAGCGCGGCGATGATCACGTTGGCGTCGTCGGTGGAGAGCGTGGTCTGCGTGAGGTAGACCAGCTTGTTCGGGTCATGGATGACGAGGTCCGGGATGTCCTCCGGGCACTCCACCACCTGCGTGCAGTGCGGCGCCTCGCCGCGGGTGCCGATGATCTCCTGGTGGTCGGCATGCCCGACGAGGAGGATCTGGTAGCCGGCCTTCGCGTAGCGGATGGCCTCGTTGTGCACCTTGGTGACGAGCGGACAGGTGGCATCCACCGCCGTGAGGTTGCGCTCCTTCGCCTCGGCACGCAGGGCGGGGCTCACGCCGTGGGCGCTGAAGACCACGATCGAGCCGTTGGGCACCTCGGAGAGTTCCTCGATGAACTTCACGCCGCGGCCGCGGAACCGGTCCACCACGTGCCGGTTGTGCACGATCTCGTGATAAACGTAGATGGTCTCGTCGGGGCAGATGTCCAGGAGCTGGTCCACCACGTCGATCGCCATGTAGACGCCGGCGCAGAAGCCGCGGGGATTCGCAAGGATGATCTTCATCGAACGGGGAAGTGTAGCCGCTCCGCGCAGGGGTTCTCGCGGTGTGGCATGGTGCGCGCAGGCCCATTTCCGCTAGAGTTTGCACCGTGAAGAGCGTGGAAGAAGAGCTGAAGGAGTTTGGCCCGACGCGGATCGGCCCCGGTGTTCCGCCACCCATGGACGAGGCGCGCGCCCGCGCCTGGTGCCAGCAGCTTGCCGAGGGCCACTACGAGAACTTCAGCGTGCTCAGCGCGCTTGTCCCGGACCGCATGCGCGGCGACTTCGCCGCCGTGTACGCCTTCTGTCGCTGGGCCGACGACCTCGGCGACGAGGCAGGCACCCCCGGCGAGGAGCGCCTGCGTCTCCTGGCGTGGTGGCGCGGCGAACTGGAGGCGTGCTTCGAAGGCAAGCCCCGGCATCCAGTGATGATGGCGCTGCGGCCGACCATCGAGAGCCTCCGGCTCACGATCACGCCGTTCGATGACCTGATCCGTGCCTTCGAGCAGGACCAGCTGAAGGACCGCTACGCCACCTGGGACGAACTCACCGACTATTGCACGCGGAGCGCCGATCCCGTGGGTCGCCTGGTGCTGGCCATCTTCGGCCTGGCAACCGTCGAGCGCTTCCAGCTGAGCGACCGCGTCTGCACGGGTCTCCAGATGGTGAACCACATCCAGGACGTGCGCCGCGACCTGCTCGACCGCAACCGCATCTACCTGCCCTCGGAATTCACTTCCTCGATCCCGGACTTCGAGGCCCGCCTGCGCCGCACCGCGGAACTTGGCCACGCCTGCGACCACACCTTCCTCGATGAGTACCGCACCGCGGTGCGCCCGATGGTGGATCGCTGCTGGACGCTCATGGACGAAGGGCGCGGCCTGCTGCCGACGCTCACCGACGAGTCGTACCCGGTGATCCGCCTCTTCATCGAGGGGGGCGAACGCATCCTGCAGTGGATCGAGGCGTGGAACATGGAGACGTGCATCCATCGCCCCAAGCTCGGGCGCACCGAGCGCGGGTTGCTGGTGATGCGCGCCTGGTGGGGCGCCAAGGCCCCCGGATGGATGCGGCGCCAGGGCCCGACGCGCGGCGTGCCGCGCCTCGAGGTGCCGGGCGGGAGGAAGCCGCAGTGACCGCGCTCCTGAAGGTGCCTGCCGAGGTGCCGGCCGATCTGGCGCCGGTGATCGCCGAGTGCGAACGCGTGACCCGCGAGCGTGCGCGGAACTTCTGGTACGGCCTGAAGCTCACCCCGGGCCCGGCGCGCGGGGCGATGTACGTGATCTACGCCTGGATGCGCGAGGCCGACGACCTGGCCGACGCCGAGGGCTTTGCTCCCGAGGAGCGCGTGCGCCGGATCGCCGCCTTCCGCGCCGCCACCGATGCGGCGCTTGCGGGCGAGCCGGTGGATGCCTCGCCGATCTGGCGCGGCCTGGCGTGGGTGGCCGACCGCCACGAACTCTCGCAGAAGGACTTCCACGACATGCTCGACGGCCAGCTCTCCGACGTGGGCCCTGCCACGTACGAGAGCTGGGACGACCTGCGCGGCTTCTGCTACCGCGTGGCCAGCACCGTGGGCCTTGTCTGCATCCGCATCTGGGGCTACCACGATCCGGAGGCTCCCGCGCTTGCCGTCGACCGCGGCATCGCGTTCCAGCTGACGAACATCCTGCGCGACTACCGCGAGGACCACGACATGGGTCGCGTGTACCTGCCGGCCGAGGACTTCCGGCGCTTCGACCTGACGCCAGAGCGCCTGCGAAAGTGGTCGGAGCCCGGGCAGTGCGCCGAGTTCATCCGCGCGCAGTGCGACCGCGCCGAGCAGTTCTACGCACGGAGCGCGCCGCTCGAGCGGATGATCACGCCCGACTGCCTGCCGACGCTCTGGGCGATGACCGAGATCTACCACGGCCTCCTCGGGAAGATCCGCGCGAATACCGCGGCCATTGCCGGTGACCGCCGCGTGCGGCTTTCCTCGATGCGCAAGGCATGGATCGCGTGGCGCGCCGGGCGCATGGCGCGGGGAGCGCGGTCGTGAGCCTCGCCCCGGGTGCCGCAGCACGCGCGGGTGGCCAGCGCATGGCCGCCGGTCCGCGCACCGCGGTGGTGGTGGGCGGCGGATGTGCCGGACTCGCGTGCGCGCTGCGCCTGGCGGAAGCGGGCGTGCGCGTCACGGTGCTCGAGACGCGCCGCAAGCTCGGCGGGCGCGCCACCAGCTTCACCGACCCGCGCACCGGCGAGGTGCTCGACAACTGCCAGCATGTCCTCATGGGCTGCTGCACGAACCTGCTCGATTTCTATGAGCGCCTCGGCGTGCAGGATGCCATCGAGTGGCATGCGGACATCTTCTGGGCGAACCCGCCGCGCGCCCCCGACGTGATGCGCCCGGGGCGCCTGCCGGCACCCGCACACTTCACCGCCAGCTTCGCGCGCATGCGCATGCTGAGCCTCGCCGAGAAGCGCGCCGTGGCCCGCGCCATGTGGCGCATGCTGCGGATGGGCGCCACGGGTCGGGCGAAGTGGGAGTCGCGCACCTTCGGCGAATTCCTCGCGGAGTGCGCGCAGCCCGCATCGGTGATCGAGCGCTTCTGGAGCCCGGTGGTGGTGAGCGCGTGCAACCTGGACGTGGGCGAGGCCAGCGCCGCGAGCGCCATGCAGGTCTTCCAGGAAGGCTTCCTGGCGAATGCGCAGGCGCCGCTCATGGGCCTCTCGCGCGTTCCGCTGGTGCGGCTCTACGACCCGGCCGAGGCGGCGATCCGCGCCGCCGGCGGCGAGGTGCGCATGGGCGTGAGCGCCATGTCGATCGCCTTCGACGGCGCGCGCGCCACGGGCGTGGTCACCGACGAAGGCGTGTTCGATGCCGACGTGGTGATCAGTGCCGTGCCCGCCGACCGCCTGGCAAAGCTCGTCTCCGCCACCATGGTGGCGCGCGATGCGCGGCTTGGGCACCTGGAGGAGATCGGCTACAGCCCGATCCTCGGCGTTCACCTGCGCTTCCCGAAGCGCGTGATGGACCTGCCGCACGTGGTGCTGCCGGGGCGTGGGACGCAGTGGCTCTTCAACAAGCAGCAGGACGGCGAAGGCGACGGCACCCAGCACATCCACGCGGTCATCAGCGGGGCGCAGTCGTGGATGGAGCTCTCCGAGCAGGAGATCGCGGCGCGCGTCCTCGAGGACATCCGCTGGGCGTTCCCGGCGGCGCGCGGTGTGGAACCCGTCTCCGTGCGAAGCGTCAAGGAGAAGCGCGCCACGTTCTCGGTGGTGCCGGGCTTCGAGCGCATTCGTCCGTCGGCGGCGGCCACCGGCATGGACCGCGACGGCGGCGTGCGCAACCTGTACCTGGCGGGAGACTGGACACGGACCGGCTGGCCTGCCACCATGGAAGGCGCGGTGCGATCGGGCTACCTGGCGGCAGGCGCCGTCCTGGGAACGCCGCTTCTGGTGCCTGACCTTTCCCCGGCGCCGCTCGCGCGCATGCTCGGAGTGGCGCGGTGATCCACGCGGGGGACGGGCTTCGTTCCCCGGATCCGCTGGAGCGCGCGCGGGCCGTGCTGGCGCGCTGCAGTGAGCATGGCTTTGCCGTCGCGGGGATCGCGGTGGCGCGCCCGAGCGCGCATGCCGAGGCGTACCGCACGTGGATTGCAGAAGGAAAGCAGGGCGGCATGGGCTACCTGGCCGAGGAGATCGAGCGCAGGCTCGACCCCGGCATCCTGGTGCCCGGCGCGCGCAGCGTGCTCTGCGTGGCCGACCGCTACGCCGATGGCCGCCCCGACCGGCGCGAACCCGGCATGGGCCGCATCGCACGCTATTCGCGCGGCGAGGACTATCACGTGGTGATCCGCGCACGGCTCGAGGCGCTTGCGCAGGAGCTGGCGCGTCTCTGGCCGGGCCAGCGGTTTCGGGTGTGCGTCGACACCGCGCCGCTTCTCGAGCGCGAGCACGCCGAACGCGCGGGAGTGGGCAGGATTGGCAAGCACACGCTGCTGATCGCGCCCGGTGGTGTGGGATCCTGGGTGCTGCTTGGGGCAATCGTCTCGTCGGTCGAATTCTCACCCGTCCGCGCCGACGGTTCGTTGGACCATGGCGCTCGCGAAGGCGCCGAACGCGATGAGGCACTCGACCCGTGCGGCAGCTGCACGCGCTGCATCGATGCGTGTCCCACCGGGGCCATCACGCCGTGGTCGGTGGACGCGCGCCGCTGCATCAGCGCCGTCACCATCGAGGAGCGGGGCAGCGTGCCCACGGAACTCGTCGGCCGCACCGGCGACTGGCTCTTTGGCTGCGACGATTGCCAGGAGGCATGCCCGCACTCGCAGCCGACCAATCGATCGCGCGCGGCGGGCGTGCACGAGGCCTACCGTGGATTCCGCACGGGCTTTCCGCTCCTCGAACTCCTTGGCTGGGACGAGGCTGCGTGGGAGGCTGCGCTCCTCAACGGCGTGCTTCGCCGGGCCGATGCGTCCATGTGGCGCCGCAACGCCGCGTTGGCCGCGGCCGCCGCGATCCGCTCACCGGACACGCCGGAAGCCTTGCGCGCCGAGTTGCGCGCGGCCCTTGCGGCCGTGGCGCTCGATACGCGTGCCACCACCCCCGTGCGCGATGCCGCACGCGATGCGCTCCGCGACGCGGGCGGCTGAATTACTTGTTGGGCTCATCCTGCGCCGGGGCCGGATCAGCCGGGGCGTCCGCAGGCTGTTCCGCCGGGGCAGCGCCGTCGGCGGCGGGATCGCTGGCCGGCGCGCCCTCTGCGGGCACCGCGGGGGCGTCCGCCGGAGCGGCGTTCGCATCGGCGGGGGCGTCGGGACTCGGGGCGTCCTCCGCCGGCGCCGCGGGAGCGGCGGGCTTCGAGATGTCGACGCCGAGCGTCGTGGCCATCTGGTTGATCGCCGCCATCACCGGCTTCGCGGAGGACCCTTCGACGCCCGAGAGCGCGTCACGCGCCTCGATGAGCGATGCCTTGGCGCTCGCGGTCAGCTTCTCGCGGTCGGCCTTCATCGCTTCCACCGCGCCCGAGGCACCGGAAGCTCCGGCTGCCTGCGCAGCGGCGGCGATGATCAATCCCTGGTCGATGCCGTCGATCTGGATGCCCGCGAAGCGTGCCTTCGCAAGCGACATCATCGCGGCATCGGTGGAGTTCTTCGAGGCGACGTCTCCGCCCTCGAAGTTCTCGGTGACGCTCTTCAGCGCGGGCTGGTAGAGGTCCGCCTGCACGGCGGCGAATTCCTTGGCCAGGCCGGCAGCCTCGCCGGCCAGCTCCATCACGCGCTTGCGCGCGGCGCCGGCGCGCGCCTTGGCGCCGTCCTGCGCCTTCGACGCCTCGTCGATGCGTCCGGAGAGGAACGAGCCCATCGAGTCGTTGCCGGCGGTTGCCTTCTCGGCCACGCGCACGGTGCTGCGGTACGGCTCGGCATCGCGATCGGCCTGCGAAACGGCCACTCGGAGGTCCTGGGCCTGGTCAAGCTTGGCGCGTGCATCGAGCATCAGCGGCAGCGCCTTCGAGGGTGCGCTGGTGGCGGCCTGTGCGCGCAGGCCCTCGATCTCGACGTCAAGCGATTCGGCCTCCTGGGACTTCTCGGTGACGGCGGCGTCGAGCGGCTTGAGCTCGCCCTTGGCGTCGTCGGCGCGCTTCTCCTCGTCGGCGATCATGCCGTCGAAGGATGCCTTTGCGCCCTGTGCGCCCTTCACGCGCGCCGCGGCCAGTTCCTCGGCGCGAAGATCGCCGGATGCCTCCACGGAGCGGATGGCCGCGATGCGTTCCTCGATCTGGCGCGCGAGGCCACCCTGGATCTGCGAGATGCGCTCGAGATCCATGAGGTCGAGCATCAGCGCATCGCGGCGCATGCGGGTGGCCAGGAGCTTCGCATCGCGACGCTGCGCATCGGTGGCACCGGCGCCGGCGACCTCGTTGGCGAGCGTGCGCAGTTCCTTGGCGGCTTCGGCAGGGGCGAGGAGCGTCTGCGCCAGTTCCTTGGCTTCGCCGCCTTCCACCGGGAGCGTCTTGGCGACGGCATCCGGGGAGAAGGTGATGCGGCTCGCGAGGGCGCGGGCCTTGGCGCTCGACTTCGCCATCTTCTTCGCGCCTTGCTCGGCTGCGGTCGGCGTGTGGAGGCCGTTGCAGGCGGGCAGCGCGGTGATGGCGAGGAGGGCGGTGGCGGCGAGGATGCGGGCTCGGTTCATGGTTCTTCTCGTGGCTGGCCGGTGGATTCCGGGAGGGTCAGCGTACCGGGCAGGAGCAGGAATCAGCGATCGGGGCCGTCCGCGGGCGGGGTTGCGCGGTCCGGCGCATCCAGCTTCGGCGGGATGTACTTGACGGGGTATTCCGGGCGGGGCTGGTACATGGAACGGATCCAGTCCAGGGTGTCCTGCATCAATTGCGGGGTGGAGTTGCCGAAGACCGGCTTCCAGCCCTTGACGTCCGGGTGTGGGTAGCGCGCCGTGGTGCGCGGAAGCGCGTACTGGATCAGGAGCGAGTTCGGCGGATCCTCGAAATTGACCATCGGCTTCCCGTCCACCTTGAAGTTGAGGAGGGTCAGCAGGTTGGTGTAGCGGATGCGCTGGTCCTTGGCGTTCCCGGTGTAGAGGAAGAAGCGGCCCGCGTCGACGCCGCCGTGGCAGCGGCTGGTGGCGCAGTTGCCGATGAGCCACGAGTTGTGGACGCGCGTGCGGAACTTGGCGATCGATGCCGGGTCCTCGTCCACCTCGATGTAGCCGTAGAGGTCGCGTGCCTTCAGGTCGAAGAGGAGGTGCGCGAGCTCGGTGCCGTTCTTCGAGTAGAGCGC
>CAMBSR010000049.1 GCA_945870475.1 Phycisphaera mikurensis NBRC 102666 | reverse complement strand
GTGAAGCGCTTGAAGAGCCCGTACGCGCAGATCCACGCAAGCACCGGCAGCGAGAGCACCACCGGCCACGGGTTCCCCTGGAGCAGCGCAAAGAGCGCGCAGCAGCCCACGAAGAGCGCGCCGGACGCGGCAAGCGCGGCCTTCGCCTGCGCAGGCGCCACGCGTCCGGCAGGGAGCGCGCGGCCCGCGGTGCGGGGGTTGCCCGCATCGATCTGCCGATCGAGCAGGCGGTTCGAGACCATCGCCGCCGTGCGCGCAGTGACCATGCAGCCCACCACCAATGCGGCGGTCAGCGCAAAGCGCGGCCAGTCGATGGGCCCCGGCGGCAATGCCACGAACGCGCCCAGGAGCGCGAACGGCAGGGCGAAGACCGAGTGCGAAAGCTTGATGTCCTTGGCGATCTCGCGCGCGACGGCGAGACCCGCAGCCGTCACTTCGAGGGCTCCTCGCCCGGAGCGGCGGCAGCGCCCTTCGGCGGCGTGGCGCCGGACGGATTGGCTGCCTCGCGCTCCTTGCGGAGCTTCTCGGCAGCGGCGGCACCGCACTGCTTCTCCACGACGCCCAGCGGCTGCTGGCACACCGGATCCTTGACGGGCACCTTCCAGTACTGCAGGAAGTTGGGCTTGTAGCCGAAGCCGCCCGTTGCGCCGCTCATGTGCACGGTGACGGTCTGGTAGAAGCCGTCGCGCGACGGGTACTCGATGTCCACCTGCGCCTTGCTGCCGTCGATGCGCACCTGGCGCACGGTCCACACGGCGGTGTCGCCGGGGCACATGGGCTTCGCAGGGGCCAGCCGGCGCTCGAACGTGTTCCACGCGGCCACGTTCATCTCCGTGGGCAGGTTGTAGGTCATGGGCGTGCCCTTGGCGATCTCTTCGTGCGCGTAGTTGAGCGCGGAGACCACCACGTCGGGCAGCGGCGGGGTGTCGACGGAGATGTCGGGCGAACCGCTCACCGAGGGCCACGTGCGCGGCGCGGAGCAGCCGGTGACGGCCATCCCGGCGGTGCAGAGCAGCGCGGCGGCAAGGATGCGGGAGAACGCGCGGGTTCCGGTGCGCGCAACCGAGTTCCGGTCCATGGAAATCGTCGACATGCGCGGAAGTCTAGCCGTTGCACGGCGCACGGCCACCGACGCAAGGAACGCCACGGCCAAGCCGAGCGGCCGGACCCGTCCTCCCGCCCTGCTCCCTGAGAGCGATGGAGCCGGAAAACCACCGCCCCCGAAAGCGACCGACCCCGCCGGAAAGGCGGGGTCGGGAAGGTTGCATGGTTGCGCGCCGTGCGCGGGCTCAGGTCCCGGCCTTGGCCACCTGCCAGTACTCGACGTCGACCGGCACCTGCCGACCGAAGATCGTGACCAGCACGCGGACGATTCCCTTGTCCGGGATCGTGCTCTCGACGGTGCCCTCGTAGTTCTGGAACGGGCCTTCCTTGATCGTGACGGCGTCGCCTGCGGCGAAGTCCATCTTGACCTGGGGCATCTGCTCCGCGGGGCGGCTGTCGAACAGCATCTTCTCGACCTCGGCGGGGCCCATCGGGGTGGGACGGCCGGCGGTGCCGACGAAGTCGCCGACGCCCGTGGTTTCCTTGATCAGGAAGAACACGTCCTGCGGGATGCGGCCATCGGCCTCGAGGCGCATCTCGACGAAGACGTAGCCCGGGTAGAGCTTGGTCTCGGTGATCTTCTGCTTGCCGGCCTTGAGGGTCTTGGTCTTCTCGGTCGGCACCATGATGCGGCCGACGGCCTGCTCCAGGCCCTCGATCTGCACCTTGCGCAGCAGCGTGCTGCGGACCGAATCCTCCTTGTTGGAGGCAACGCGCAGCACGAACCAGTTGAAGCCCGGCCGGAACATCGGCATCTCGGACTCGTCCTGCGGCGGCGCGGAGACCACTTCGGCGGCCTTCTTGCCGCGGCGGGTCGGCTCGAGGGCCTTGCCGGTCTCGACGCCGAAGTCCGCGAGGCGCGGTCCGGAGATCTTGGACATTGCCTCGCGGCCGCGCGACAGGGTCTTGCCGCCGTCGGAGCGCGTGCTGCCGGCATCTGCGCCGGCGTCCGCGTGGTCATGGGTTTCGTTGGTCAGGTCCATCGTTGGTTGCCTCTGTGCGCCGCGGTGCGGCGCGCTCATTCGGATTCAAGGACGCTGTTGTCGAGCACGCCGATCTGGAGGAAGCTCCAGGCAAAGACGCGGTCACAGACAAAGCAGAAGATCGCGATGGTCAGCATCGTGAAGATCACGACGCCGGTGGAGCTCATCACCTCGCGGCGGCTCGACCAGTTGACCTTCTTCATCTCGCCTTCGGTGGCGATCAGGAAGTCGACGGTGCGCGAGTTGCGGCCGAGCACCCAGAAGATCGTCGAACCAAGCCCTGCAAGGAAGACCAGCGCCAGGGCGGCGGCGACGTAGCGCGCGGTGCCCACGGTGCCGGCGCCGAACTTGGTCCAGATCCAGAAGGTGCCCTGCGCCAGCAGGAGGCCGAAGCCGGCCGCGGAGACCATCCGCGTCCAGTACCCCTGCCCGCTCTTGTAGATCGCTTCGGATGCCATGATTCGGTTCCTTCGTTTGCAGGGCGCGCCGGGCCGGCCGATGCCGGTTTCGGCATGGGCCACGGACCAAACACGCCAGAGTCGAAACACGCCAGAGTAAGAACACGCCAGGAGTGACTTGAACACTCAACCTGCGGATTTGGAATCCGCTGCTCTGCCAATTGAGCTACTGGCGTCCGGGTCGCGGGTCGCGCAGGCCGATGGCCGGCGCGGACCGCATTGGATCACTTGCGCTTGATCTTGTGCAGGGTGTGCTTCCGGAGGCGGGGGCTGTACTTCATGAAGCCCTCCTTCACCTTCTCGGAGATGCCGCCCTTCACGCGGATTTCGGTCCGGTAGTTCAGGTCGCCGGTCTCGGTGCACTGGAGCCACACGTATTCGCGGTCAAGAGCTCGCTTTGCCATCGGTCAATCCTCGTTGCTTGGGCTGTGTCCAGCCAGTGTCCGGCTGCCCACCAGCCGCTCGCGCCTTTCCTTTCCCCGCCGCACGGGGTTGCCGTGCGGCGGGGGAGGAAGGCGATTCAGTCAGACAGAAGTGACGGGTGCGCTTCGAAGCGCCTCACGCTTGCGCGTCAGGCGATGATCTTCGTCACGACGCCCGAGCCGACGGTGCGGCCGCCTTCGCGAACTGCGAAGCGGACGCCCTCTTCCATGGCGACGCCCTTGTCGCCAAGGTCGACGAGCATGGTGATGTTGTCACCGGGCATGCACATCTCGGCGCCCTTGAGCTCCGCGATCTGGCCGGTGATGTCCGTCGTGCGGAAGTAGAACTGCGGCTTGTAGCCCTTGAAGAACGGAGTGTGGCGACCACCTTCCTCCTTCGTGAGCACGTACACCTGCGACTCGAACTTGGTGTGGGGCTTGATCGAACCGGGCTTGCACAGCACCTGGCCACGCTCGATGTCGTCCTTTTCCACGCCGCGCATCAGGCAGCCGACGTTGTCGCCGGCGATGCCCTGGTCGAGGGTCTTCTGGAACATCTCGACGCCGGTGATCGTGGTCTTCTGGTTCGGGCGGAGACCGACGATCTCCACTTCGTCACCGACCTTCACGATGCCGCGCTCGATACGGCCCGTGCACACGGTGCCGCGGCCCTTGATGCTGAAGACGTCTTCGACGCTCATGAGGAACGGCTTGTCGACCTCGCGCTGCGGCTCGGGGATGTAGGTGTCGATCGCTTCCATGAGCTTCGTGATGCACTCCGAAGCCTTGGCGTCGGCCGGGGTGGTGAGCGCCGGGAAGGCGGCACCGCGGACCACGGGGGTCTCGTCGCCGGGGAAGCCGTACTTGGTGAGCAGATCGCGCACCTCGACCTCGATGAGGTCCAGGAGCTCCGGATCGTCGACCAGGTCGATCTTGTTCAGGAAGACCACGATCTTCGGCACGCCGACCTGGCGGGCCAGGAGGATGTGCTCGCGCGTCTGCGGCATCGGGCCGTCGGCGGCGGACACCACCAGGATCGCGCCGTCCATCTGGGCGGCACCGGTGATCATGTTCTTCACGTAGTCGGCGTGGCCGGGGCAGTCGACGTGCGCGTAGTGACGGTTCGGGGTCTCGTACTCGACGTGCGAGGTGGCGATCGTCACGATCTTGGTCGGGTCACGACGGCCTTCCGACTCCGAGGCCTTGGCGACCTGGTCGTAGGCGACGGGCGCGCTGAGGCCCTTCGCCGCCTGGACGGCGGTGATGGCGGCGGTCAGCGTCGTCTTGCCGTGGTCGACGTGGCCGATGGTGCCCACGTTGACGTGCGGCTTGGTGCGGGTGAAGGTTCCCTTTGCCATGGCGGTGATTACTCCGAGAAGAAAGAGGTGTGCGCGCGGTAGCGCTTGGATGCTGGCCGCGCGATCAGAACGAGGATGACAGGTGCGGCCGCGCCTGCCAGACCGAAGCCACCGAAGGGGCTTGAACCCTCGACCTCACCCTTACCAAGGGTGTGCTCTACCACTGAGCTACGGTGGCCAACGATGACAACGCCGCCCGTTTCACGAGCGGCGAGTCAGGAATCCTACCGAAATGCCCGTGGCAGTCAAGCCGATCGAAACGCCCGATGCCTGTTGGCGCGGCATTTCTTAACCCGCGCCCTGGCCTGGCGATGACCGATATTTGGCTGGCTGATAAAGACCCCTCAGTTGCGCTGGTCAAGGCGCTCGACGCGCGTCTGCCGGTTGTTCTGGAGGTCGGCCAGGTCGATCCACTTGTTGGACGTGGTGACGTGGGCGTCGAGGAACAGCATGCAGCACACGTCGCCGACGTAGCGGAACTCGACCTCGCAGTCGGTTTCCGCGGGCTTCCACGCGTTGGGTGCGACGGTGGAGAGCGGGATCGTCTCGCCGGCGCGGCTGTCGACGACGTACACCGAGTTCGCCGGCTGACGGATCATCGCGTTCGTGTACCACTTGCTGCGCGCGTCGAAGAAGTCGTTGGCCGCGAAGTAGCCGGGCTGCCCCTTCTCGCGGATGGACGCGCCGTTGCCGAAGGGGCGCGCATCGCCGCCGGCGTCGGAGAACGGCTTCACGATCGGGCTCTTCGAGCGGAACGGGTTGCTGTCCACCATGTCGGGGCGGTCGTAGGCCCAGAAGTCCGGCGAGTCGTAGCGGTAGTCCCACGTGGGGCTCGGCACGTCGGTGCCGCCGAGGGGGACGATCGGCCCGAACTTGCCGAGCGTCCACAGGATGTCCGTCCACGAACCCTTCAGCACCGCGCCGGTGTTCGGCGTGGTGCCCGCGGGCGACGGCGTGCGCACCTGGGTCTTGCCGGCGGCGGCCGTGTAGTCGAACTGGCTGGGAAGGACGTGGTCGCGGTTGTCGAGCGAGTACGTCGTCATCAGCGCGCCGATGGTGCGCAGGTTGCTCTGGCTGGCAACCATGTCCGCGTTCTTTCGCAGGATTCCGAGCGCCGGGAGCAGGATTCCCACGAGTGCCGCGATCACGGCGACCACCACCATCACCTCGACGAGCGTGACGCCCGCACGCATGCGGCGCGCGTTCGACGGGCGGGGGGTGCTGCGGGGCGCGGACTGCGGGGCGCGCGTGGCGGTGGCTTCGTGCATGGCGATCCTCGTGCTGCGGGGTGCAGGTACCTATACGGAAGCGGCGGGCATTCCTGTTGCCGGAACCCGCCACGGCGCAGGCCGTGCGGGGCCGTCGCGCAGGTCAGCTGAGCGCCATCGTCATCAGGAACTCGGCGTTGGACTTGGTCTTGGCGACGCGGCTGCGGAGGAGTTCCATGGCCTCCACCGTGTTCATGTCGCTGACCACCTTGCGCAGGCGCACGATGAGGTCGTGCTCCTTCTGGTCCATGAGGAGCTCTTCGCGGCGGGTGCCGCTGGCGGCGATGTTGATCGCCGGGTAGACGCGCTTCTCCATGAGCTTGCGGTCGAGGTGCAGCTCGGCGTTGCCGGTGCCCTTGAACTCCTCGAAGATCACCTCGTCGGCGCGGCTGCCGGTGTCCACCAGCGCCGTGCCCAGGATGGTGAGCGAGCCGCCGTTCTCGATGTTGCGCGCGCTGCCGAAGAACTTCTTGGGCTTGATGAGCGCGGAATTGTCCACGCCGCCCGAGCCGATCTTGCCGGAGCCCGGCATGGCGTTGTTGTAGCCGCGCGCGAGGCGCGTGATGCTGTCGAGCAGGATCACCACGTGGTCGCCGAACTCCACCATGCGGCGCGCCTTCTCGGAGACCATCTCGGCCACCTGGATGTGGCGGATGGCTTCCTCGTCGAAGGTGCTGGCCACCACCTCCACCTTGCCCTTGGTGTTGCGGCGGAAGTCGGTGACTTCCTCGGGGCGCTCGTCCACGAGCAGCACGATCACGTGCACGTCGGGGTGGTTGGCGGTGATGGCGTTCGCCAGCTGCTGCAGGATGACGGTCTTGCCGGTGCGCGGCGGTGCCACGATGAGCGCACGCTGGCCGAAGCCGAGCGGCGTGACCATCTCGATGACGCGCGGCTCGATGCGCGCCGGTTCCGCCAGGTTCTCCAGGTGGATGCGCTTGTTCGGGTGCAGCGGAGTCAGGTTCTCGAAGGTGGGCAGGTCATGCAGCGACTTCGGGTCGCGGCCGTTCACGCTCTCCACGCGCAGCAGCGCGAAGTACGTCTCCTGGTCCTTGGGAGGGCGGATCACGCCCTTCACCACGTGGCCCTTGCGGAGGCCGAAGCGGCGGATCTGGCTCGGGGAGACGTAGACGTCGTCCGGCGAGGGCTGGTAGCTGTACTCGGCGCTGCGGAGGAATCCGTAGCCGTCGTGCAGGATCTCGAGCGTGCCCTCGGCGATCATCAGGCCCTGCTTCTGGGCGCGGGCGCGCAGGACCTCGAAGACCAGCTGCTGCTTGGGCAGGCCGATCTGGTCCTCCAGGCCTTCCTTCTTGGCGAGCTTCACCAGCTCGTCGTTCTTCATCTTCTGGAGCGCGGAGAGGTTCAGGTCGTCCTTCTTGGCGACCTCGAACTTGCCCTTCCACTCCTTCTCGAACTCCGCGAGCTCGAGCTCGAGCTGCTCGTCCGTGGGCACGATGCCGGTGGGCTGCTCGTAGGCATGGTGATGGTTGCGGTGATGCCCGCCACCACCTCCACCGCCACCTCCGCCACTGCCTCCACCACCACCCTTGCGACGACGACGCTTGCTCATGGTTCTGCTCCGATTCGTGTGGCGCCCCGGACTGGGGCGCGTGCCGGCTGCGGCGGATGCCGCGGTGAGAGGTGAAAGGTCAGGGATGAACTGAAGGCCTGAAAGTGACCGGGTCGGATCGGGAGGCCGGCAGGCTCCCGTTCGGACGTTTCGTGAGGGGTTCCCCGTTTGGACGCCTGGCCGAGGGCCACACGACGCCGAGAGCGTCGTCCGACGTTGCGTGCCTCAGGCCGGAGAACCGGGCCGGGGGCAGGCTTCGTCAAGCACCGCGCGCACCTGCGCGCGCAACGAGGCGGGGTCGCCTTCGTTGCTGACAACATGATGCGCGCAAGCGCGCTTCTGGTCAAGTGGCCACTGGGCGGCCTCACGGCGGGCGAGTTCCTGGGCGGACCAGCCACGGTTGGCGCGGACCCGCTCCAGGCGCAGTTCCAGCGGGGAATCGACGAAGATCACCCGGTGGCAGGCCGCGCCGAGCCCCGCCTCCAGGAGGAGCGGCGCGTCGATAACGAGGGCACGCGTCCCGGGCGGCGGCGAGGCGAAGAGCTGCTCGCGGTGGCGCTCGATCCACGGGTGGACGAGCGACTCGAGGCGCTTGCGTTCGTCCGGCGAGGAGAACACCAGCTCCCCGAGCTTGGCGCGATCGATCGCGCCATCCGGCGCGCGCACGCGGTCGCCCCACCACGAGAGGATCTCGGCGCGGATGGAAGGGTGGTTCAGCGCCTCGCGCGCGAGTGCGTCGCTGTCGCAGACCAGGCAGCCCTCCTCGGCGAGGATGCGCGCGACGGTGGACTTGCCCGCGCCGATGCCGCCGGTGAGGCCGAGGGTGGGGGGGTGGGGGGCTGAGCGAGCCACGCGGGAATCGTAGTCCGGCGCCAGGCGGGGATGAAGGGGCACTTCCCTGATGCACCGCGGCATCACGCAGCCGATTCATGCCATGGCACGTTCACCGGACTGCCACCGTCAACGAGTTCGAGCGAGCTCACTCGCCAATCAACGCGGACTGCGCGACCAGGTGGCGCCCTCCGGGCCATCCTTGACGGTAACGCCCAGAGACGCAAGCTCGTCGCGAATGCGATCGCTCGCCGGCCAATCCTTGGATGCACGTGCAGCGGCGCGCTGCGCGATCAGTTCCATGACCCGCGCGACGAACGCCGGGTCTTCCGCCGGCGCGGCGTCCGCCAGGGGCGCATTGCGCCCAAGCACTCCCAGCACGGAATCCATGGCGAGCAGGCTGGAAAGCTCGCGATGCGGGCATGACGCCGCGTGAGCCTCGGGCTTGGCTCCGACCGCCTCGTTGAGGGCGGCGATGGCACGGGCCAGGTTGAGGTCGTCGCACACGGCGTCGGTGAACGCAGCCAGCGCGCGTTCGAACGGACCGGCAGCGCGCGCTTCGTCAGGGGCCCCGCCCTGCTTCGCGCGGTCCACCAGCTGTGCGTGCGCACGCGACCAGCGGTCGATCATGCGCTGGCAATCCTGCAGGCCCTGCATGGTGAAGTTGGCGTTGGTGCGGTAGTGCGTGCGCACCAGTTCGAGCCGCAGCGCGGCGGGCGTCACGCCCTTCGCGAAGAGGTCGCGCGCGGTGAAGAAGTTGCCCTTGCTCTTGGACATCTTCTCGCCCTCCACCTGCAGGTGGCGGGTATGGAACCACGTGCGGGCGAAGACGGGCAGGCCGGTCGCGCAGCAGCTCTGCGCCACCTCGCACTCGTGGTGCGGGAAGATGTTGTCCTCGCCGCCCGAGTGGATGTCGATCTCGTCGCCGAGCAGCATGCGCGCCATGGCGCTGCACTCGATGTGCCAGCCCGGGTAGCCCTCGCCCCAGGGCGACGGCCAGCGCATCAGGTGCTTCGGATCGGGCTTCCAGAGCATGAAATCCGCGGGATGGCGCTTCACGGCCTGGTGCGCGGCGTCGATGCGCTCGCCCGCGCCCTCGCGCAGCTGGTCGAGCGTGTTGCCCGAGAGCTGGCCGTACGCCGGGAACGAGCGCACGTCGAAGTACACCGCGCCGTCGGACGCCACGTACGCGTGGCCGCGCGCCACCAGCTGCTCGATCATCGCCACCATCTGCGGGATGCAGCGCGTCGGGCGCGGCATCAGCGTGCCGGGGTCGCCGCCCGCGGCGCGGATCGCCTCGGCCTCGATGGCCACCTTCAGCCCGAGGTGCCGCGCGTCCTCCAGGAAGCGCGCGGCGTAGAAATCAGCGATCGCCAGCGGATTGGATGGATCGATGTCCGCCCCCGCGGGAAGCTTGCCGGACTTCTTGGCCTCCGCAAGGCGCTTGCCCGCCACCGCCATCTTGTCCTCGCCGCCACCGTCGGCCGCCGAGTCCTCGGTCATGTGGCCGACGTCGGTGATGTTCATCACGTGCGTGACGCGGTGGCCGAAGAGCTCGAGCGCGCGGCGCAGGATGTCGGCGTTCAGGAACGAGCGGAAGTTCCCGATGTGCGCGTCGTCGTAGACGGTGGGGCCGCAGGAGTAGAAGGTGAGCGAAGCGCGCGCGCCCGGCGCGATGTCCTGCGGTGAGCGCGTGCGGGTGTTGTGGATTCGGATCGCAGGCACGCGGGCGATGATAGATGCGCCCCGGCGAGCATTCAGCGGTCAGCGGTGCGTTCCCGACTCGAGCTCGCCGACCTTCACGCCAATCTCCCAGAAATACACGGACTTTGCGAAGGCATAGGCGAAGCCCGCGTATCCATCGAGGAAGCCGCGCTTCGCGAGGTACATGTGCAGGAAGTAGGCGATCGGAAGCCATGGCTTGCCGATGTTGCCGTATTTCTTGCGCTGCCGGGGGGTCAGATCCCCCGACACTGCATTCCCGGCTCCGCGAAGCAGCGCGATGCGGTGCGCCTCCCAGGTCGAATACTCGTTGTGCTTGCGGAGCCAATGGTCGAATCCGCGGTAGTCGCGGTGATCGAGCCGAGCCGCGATCTCGCCCGTCGAACCTTGGAGCACGGGATGTTCATGGACCTCCATGTCCAGGTGGCTCCATCGGTCCTCGTCGATGCGCTCATACTCGCCGGTGCCGACGCGGAAGAGGGCCAGCTTCCTGTTGGCATCCCCGTGTCGAAGACGGCGTCCAAGGAACCAATTGTCGTAGTTGATCCAGAAGCCGGCGTGCTGGGTCGAGGGAAGGACACGCGCAAGTTCGTCGCAGAATGCGTCGTCCACGTACTCGTCGGCGTCGAGGAAGAGGACCCAGGGAGTCTCGATGTGGTGGTTCCGCAGGTACCAGTTGCGCTTCTTGGGGAATTGCCCGTCCCAGCGGAAGTCGACCAGGCCGGCACCGGCGAGCCGCGCGATCTCGCGCGTACGGTCCTTCGATCCCGAGTCCACCACGACGACCGTCGCGAACCGGCCCAATCGGGCGAGGCACCCGGGGAGGTTCTGCTCCTCGTCGAGGACCGGAATCACTACCGTCACGGGCAGTTTGGTGCTCACGGGCGGTGCGCCCCCTCCACAACGCGGCCGGAGCGGCGGATCCGTGCGACGAGCACCGAACCAATGTGTCGGACCTCGTTCCATGCGATCGGGTCCAGTGCCCGGAGCGCCAGTGGGTAGATGCAGGCCACCACCAGTGGAACCACGGCGATGTGCGCAATGTCCCATGCGCGGCCGACGCCGCCGAGCAGCGCGAAACCAGCCCACGCCGGGGCCACCGCCAGCAACGAGGCGAGGAACGGGCGGCCGAAGAGCCCAACGCTCCGCGACCACGGGGACGGCTGGCCACGGAGGCAGAGACGGACGCCGATGGGCGCAGAGATGACGGTGTAGAGGCCTGCGACACCCACAATGGCCAGGCCGGCGCGCTCGCCGCCAAGCCTTCCGGCCAGCACCATCGCGCCCGCGACCACCATCAGCTGCAGTCCCTGCCACACAAGGAACGCCTTGAACCGGCCCTGTGCCTTGAGGAGGCTCATCGCCGGGTTGACCGCAAAGTAGAAGGACTGTCCGGCCGACAGGAACACGGCCATCGGGATCGCGCCCTCCCAGCGGCTGGGGAGGAAGGTGCGAATGGCGGGTCCAACCAGCACCGCCTGAACGAGGCAGAAAGGCATCGCGACGGCGGCGATGGTGCTGCACGAGCGGAGGAATGCGGCCAGTTGCCGATTCGGGTCCTCTGCCATCCGGGCGAAGATCGGCTGCAGCACAAGACCGATGCTCACGGCCACCACGACGTTGATCGCGGTCGACAGCGTGAAGGCCATGGAGAAAAGGCCGACCGCCTCGTTGTCGGCGAATGCACCAATCACAAGCGGCGGCACCATGAGAAGGCCACCGTGGACGTACTGGCCGAGCCCGGAGAGCGCATAGGCCGAGAGAAGGGGCCGCCACTCCCCTGCGATCCACGCCGCGGACGGTTCGGCGGGCCCTGCTGCTCGACG
>CAMBSR010000048.1 GCA_945870475.1 Phycisphaera mikurensis NBRC 102666 | reverse complement strand
CCTTGTCCACCATGTAATGCACGGTGACGCCGGTCTCCTTCTCGCCCTTCACCAGCACCCAGTTGATCGGGCAGCGGCCGCGGTACTTGGGGAGCAGCGCCGAGTGGAGGTTGAGGCAGCCGGCCGGGAAGAGCTCGCGCACCTTCGGGCCGACCATGTTGCGGTAGTGGAAGGAGAGCAGGAGCTCCGGCTTCATGTCCTTGATGCGCTCGATCCAGATGGGGTGGTCGATCTTCTCCGGCGCGAACACCGGGATGCCGTGCTCGGCGGCCACGCGCGCCACGGACGCGAACCACGAGCCCTCGTTCGGGTTGTCGCGGTGGGTGAAGACGGCCACGACCTCGAGGCCGTTGTCGATGGCGGCCTTCAGGCTGGCGGCACCGATCTCGTGGTAGGCAAGGACGACGGTACGCATGGTTGGGACCTCAGTTGCCGCTGGAGCGCGCGGCGTGCGCGGTTGCATGTCCGGATTCGTGGGCGCCGCGGCGTTCGCCGAGCGTCTCGCCGACCACGCGGTCGACGATGTAGCGCGGGCGTTCGCGCACGTCGGCGTGGATGCGCCCGATGTACTCGCCCATGAGCCCGAAGGCCACGAACTGCGCGCCGATGAAGAAGAAGAGGATGGCGAAGAGGGTGAAGACGCCCGCCGCGGCCCATTCCGGGCCGTAGACGAGGCGCAGCACCAGGAGCAGCGCGCCGAATCCGATGGAGAGCGCCGAGATGCAGATGCCCACCCACGTCACGATGCGCAGCGGTGCCGCGGTCATGCAGGTGAGGAGGTCGAACTGCAGGTTGACGAGCGTGAGCACCGAGTACTTGCTGGTGCCGCGGGCGCGCTCGGCGTGGGAGACCGGGACCTCGGTGACGCGCTTGGCGAAGAGGTTGGCGAGCACCGGGATGAAGGTGTGCCGCTCCTTGCACTCGAGCATGGCCTCCACCACGCGGCGGCGGTAGGCGCGGAGCATGCAGCCGTAGTCGTGCAGCCTGACGCCCGTGGTGCGGCGCACCATCAGGTTCACCGCACCGCTGAACACCTTGCGGAAGAGCGCGTCCTGGCGGTCCTGGCGGACCGAGCCGACCACGTCGAAGCCCTCGTCGATCGTGGCGACGAGCTTGCCGATCTCCTCGGGCGGGTTCTGCAGGTCGGCGTCGAGGGTGACCAGGATGTCTCCCTGCGCGGCGCCGAAGCCGCAGAGGATGGCGTTGTGCTGGCCGCAGTTGCGGTAGAGGAGGACGGCCTTCACCTCGCCGGCGTGCGCGCGTGCGGCCTCCGCGAGGATGTCCGAGGAGCCGTCGCGGCTGCCGTCGTCGACGAACACCAGCTCCCACGGGCGGCCGAGGCCGCGGCACGCCTTCAGCGTGCGCTCGAGGAGCTCCGGAAGGTTGTCCTTCTCGTTGTAGACGGGGATCACCACGCTGACGGACATGCGGTCGCTCACGCGATGCCTCCTGCCACGGTGCTGCGTGCACCGGCGAGCGTTTCCTTGATGGCGTCCACCACGCCGTGCGCGTCCGCGTCGGTCATGTCGGGGAAGCACGGGATGGTGCAGATGCGCGCCGAGTTCCACTCCGTGGAAGGCAGGTTGCCCTGCCACTGCGGGCGGTGGTCCCGGTACCAGCGGTGCATGTGCGACGCCAGGAAATGGACGCCGGTGCCGATGTTCCGCGCCTTCAGGCCTTCCATGAAGGCCGCGCGGTCCATGCCGCAGGCGCTTTCGTCGACGCGCACCACGAAGAGGTGGCGCGCGTGGCGGTGTTCCCAGACGGGGTCGGCCAGCGGGAGGATCCCGTCGACCTCGGCCAGGCGCTCGCGGTAGATGCGGGTGATCTCGTCGCGGCGCGCGATGAACGCATCGAGGCGCGGCAGCTGCCGCACCGCGAGGATGGCGTTCATGTCGGGCATGTTCTGCTTGTAGCCGGGCTCCTGCACCTCGGCCAGCGGCGAGCGGCCCTGCTGCTTGCGCTGGTGCGCATCCACTTCCAGGCCATGGAAGCGCAGACGGCGCACCTTCTGCGCGAGCGTGTCGTCGTTGGTGGTGAGGACGCCGCCTTCGCCGGAGGTGATGTTCTTGATGGGGTGCAGCGAGAAGATGGCGGTGTCCAGCCCACCGACCTCGCGACCCTTGTAGTGCGTGCCGATGGCGTGCGCGGCATCCTCGAGAATGGGCACGCCGCGGCGCGCGCAGACGGTGCGGATGGCGTCGATGTCGACGGGCGCGCCCGCGTAGTGGACGGGGATGACGAGCTTGGTGCGCGGCGTGATCGCGGCGTCGATCGCGTCGGCGGATGCGAGGAGCGTCTCGCGGTCCACGTCCACGAAGACGTTGGTGCCGCCGAGGAGCTCGACCATGTTCGGCGTGGAGACCCACGTCATGGACGGGCCGACCACCTCGTCGCCCGGGCCGATCCCCATGGCCTGGAGCGCCAGGTGCATGAGCGCGGTGCCGCTGGTGGCGGCAATGGCATGCTTGGCGCCGGTGCGCGCGGCAACCATGTCCTCGAGTTCGTTGACCTTGGGACCGGTGGTGATCCAACCGCTCCGGAGGACATCACCGATGGCGGCGATGTCCTCTTCGGTGATGGATGGACGGCAGAAAGGCAGGAACGTGGCCCGCATCGGCGCATCATATGCGGACTTTGCCGGGGACCGAAACCGCACGGGGCGGGCAAAAAGGAGCGAGGGCCGCGCAGAACGCGGCCCTCGCGGGGTGACTGACAAGTTCGGTCCGATCAGAACACGACCGCGCCGAAACGGCCGAGGAGCATGCCCATGTCGATGCCATTGACGTTGCCGTCCTGGTTCAGGTCGCCGAACATCGGGTTGGAGATGCTCCACCAGCCGAGGAGGATGGAGAGGTCCTGGCCGTCGACGATGCCGTTCAGGTTCAGGTCGCCGGCGCTCACCTCGCAGGAGTCGGGGGTGCCGTCGGTGTCCCAGTCCATGGCGCCGTTGGCGATGTCGGTGGAGTCGGGGATGCCGTTGCCGTTGCAGTCCACGGTGATGAAGGACCACATCTCGAGGGCGCCCTTGAGCGGGGCCTCCTCAAGCATGGCTTCCTCGGTGATGCAGGTTTCGGCCTCGTCGGCAACCCAGCTGGTGCCGACCTTGGTGTAGACGACGGTGTCGAGCACTTCCTCGCTCTCGCCCTCGATCACGGCCTGGATGCCCTTCTTGGAGCCGTTGTCGGCGTCGGACAGCAGGTCGATGTCGGCCACCGCGACGGACGCGGCGACGAGGGTGGAGAAGCTAATCAGGCAAGTGGCAACGGTCTGGATCTTCATGTGATGATTCCTCTGTGAACTGACGCAGATGTGCGAGAGCGGATCCCGGAACTTCGGCCCCGAACTGTTCGAGGCCAAGACCCGCACATCGGCTTTCGACGCGCACGAACATCGGATTCAATGCTGAGTGAAAAGGTGGCGGCGCGACCTGGCAACGCCGAAAGTACAGCGTCGCGGACCGTAAATCATTGCATGAGAGGCATCTACATGGAGTCGCCATGGCGCGGCACGCCCTCGCGCCCCAGACGCGCCCCAGACGCGCTGCAGTTCCTGGCGGAGCCCCGAACGCAACCTCAGAATCCGACCGCGTTCTTGTTCCCCATCTTGGTCATGTCAACCGTCTTGGTCCAGGCCTCGAGCCCGGTGCGCAGGTTGGTGAGGGTCAGGCGGAAGGTGTAGGTGGCCTGCTTGGTGCCGCCCGCGGAGCGCTTCACCTGGGTGATCTTGCCGGTGAGGGAGAAGTCGGGGTCCGGCAGCGGCTCCACGGTCTCGCCCTTGAGGAACTTCTCGCGGCGCAGCACCTCCTGTGCCTGCTTGTCCTCGGGCGTGGTGCCGAAGGTGGTGACCACGGTGGCCTGGCCGGAGTTCACCAGCTGCTCGCGCATGCGGTAGGTCACCTCGCCCACGTCGAAGCGCGAGCTGGTGTCGTTGACGACGTCGCCGATGATGAGCTGCGCGGGCTTGTTCTTGGCGGTCTTCAGGACACCGGTCTGCCCCAGCGACTCGAGCATGCCGCTCGAGGCCTTCAGGATGTCCTGGAAATCAACGTCGTTGACGCTGATGATGCCCTCGGGGCTGCCGGTCTCCACATAGCGGGCGCGCTCGCAGCCGGGCGCGGCAAGGAAGGCGGCGAGCGAGGCGAGGACGGCGATGGATGCAGTGCGGATGCGCATGGTGGGTGTTCCGGGGAAGGCGTGCGTGGTTCGGTGGGTACGTGCGCGCAAGCGCAGTCAGCTTTCGGCGCGGCGGACCTGGAGGCGGAAGTCGGTGGCGTCCTCGTTGGGCGCCACGGAGCGGATGACGGTGGAGCCGCCGGAGGGCACGTTGGTGGACTTCCAGACACTCGTCTGGGACTCGATGACGTTGCCCTTGGCGTCGACCCAATCGAAGCGGTACGCGAAGGTCTTGTAGGAGAAGCCGTTGTTCTCCACGTCCACCTGCACCTCCATGGGCCCGCCCTTCGTGCGGTTCATGCGCACCTCCTTGGCGGTGAGGAAGAGCTGCTGCAGGAGGTTGTTCACCTTCGTGGTGGCCTCCACCGCCGAGTCCGCGGGACCGGTGCGCGTGGAAGTGGTGTTCACGGTGCCGCAGCCGGCAACGACGGTGACGATGCCCGCACCCAGGAGGAGGGCCGCAGCAACGGTGAGGGCGGCACGGGCGGCGATGCGGGTCGCGGTCATTGGGTGACTCCTTCGGTGACGGACGACGGGGAAGGTGCGGTGGCGGGCGCGGGCGACGGCTGCGACGCAGACGCCGGACCCGGCTCACCACCACGGTACATCAGGACGGCTGGCTTCAATGCCTTCGCGGATGGCAGCGTGACGAAGGCGATGTTCGGCGCGCCGGCGCGGACCTCGAGCGTGCAGAGCGGCGCCCCGCCCTCGCGCACCAGGTCCAGGCGACCATCGGCGGGCGTGGGCACGCGGAGCACGGAGACCTGCTTGGGCATGGTGGACCAGCATCGCAGGTCCGCCGCGGTGGATGCCGCCTGGTACGCAATGCCCGCGATCTGCACCAGGATGCCTGCGGTGCTGTTGCTCGAACTGTTGTACGCGGCCTGGCTCGCGGCCCAGGTGGCGGCAGCCTTGGCGGCGGAGCTGATGATCTCCTGCGTCACGATGAGCGGCAGGCGCGAGTCGAAGTCCGTCTGCACCATCGCGTCCACGTCGGCCAGCAGCTCGGAGCGCGCCCCGCCCTCGCCTGCCACTGCGCAGGTCGATACGAAATCGCCGTGCTTGCGGAGGATGGGGAACGCCGCGGACACGTAATTGACCCTGCCCACCGGGATGGGGATGTCGAGGCGGAACTCCTTGTAGTCGGGCGCCATGCCGGTGAGGAAGAACACCCAAGTGACGGCCGTGCTGCCGTGTGCGGTGCCCGCATCGATGAGCGCGATGTCCGCCGCGGCGGCTGCATGGCCCGGCATCATCTCCTGCACCGCGCGGAGGTCGGCGCGTGCGTTCTGCCGATCGCCGGACTCGCTGCTGGTGGCCACCAGGAACACGGCGCGCAGGTAACTGGTGAAGGGATTGGCGAACGATGCGTAGCCGCGCGTGGCGGGGTCGGTGGTGGCGGCGGGCGCGGCTTGCACAGGTGCGTCAGGGGCGGGCGTGGTCGTGGACGCGGTGGGCTCGGGCGCGGCGGGTGCAGGCGCCGCTTGCTCGGCCTGCGCCTTGCGCACGCTTTCCGTGGCGTTTGCGGCGATCGCCTGGTTCCAGCCCTTCTGCTTCCACTCCTTGTCGGCCTTCTCCTGCGCGGAGGCGATGTCCCTGGCGTGGCGCTGCACGGCGTCCTGCTGGAAATCCGCCGCGCGGTTCAGTTCGACGCGTGCGCGCGCGAGGTCGCCCTTCTGCAGGAGGTTCGCGCCCTGGAGCGTGCACAGCATGATGCGTTCCGGCGGCGTGCCGCGGTAGATGCGCATCGTCTGATTGACGGCGGTGGTGACGAGCGCCTCGGTGATGGTGGCCTCGGCCTTGGAGTCGAGGTACGGACGCACCTCGTCGACGGCGCGGTCGTAGGCCGTGATCGACCCGTCGATGCCGCCGGCGGCCTGCTGCGTGCGGCCGGACTCCATGAGCCACACGAGGCGGTCCTGCGCGTCGTCGCCGTTGTCGGCAAGCGCCGTCTCCGCGCGCTTGGCGGCGCGGTCGTACTCGCCCGCGGAGTACGCCGAATCGATGGCGGCCACCGTCTTGCGGAGGTTCTGCTGGCAGCCGACGGCGAACGTCGCGACGCACGCGGTCGCCGCGAAGGCCCAGCGAGCGTTCCCTGTGCGCGCGGCGTTCACTGCAGGAGCTGCCACCACAGGGACTGCCCGCCGAGGTTCAGGTTCTGCACCTTGCTGGTGTCGAGCCGGATCTGGCTCTGGCGCAGGAAGTCCGCGATCGCGCGCACCTTGATGAGCTCGGCATCGCGCATCACCGCGCCGTTCTTCAGCTCGTTGAAGAACGCGGCGTCGCGGCGCCAGTTCTCGCGGCCCTGCTGCGAGAGCTGGAGCGGCACGGAGATCTCGAGGCCCTCGCGTGCGTTCACCATCATCTCGACGGGTTCGAGGCCGGGGCGCTCGAAGCGCGCGCGGTGCAGGCCCGGGCGCATCGGGAACGAGCCCGGGCACTGGCCGGAGGCGACGCCGTCGATGGTGACGAGCACGTTCATCGGCTGCAGGTCGTAGTTGTTGGCGCCCACCACGTACTGGCCGTCGGCACCCGTGCGGACGTCGGGGATGCTCAGGTCGGCGAGCACGGCGCGGAAGCGCACCTGCACCTCGGCGGGTGCAGCGGCCGTGCGCGTGCGCACGTCTTCCACCGAGGCGCGCACCGCGCTCCCGATGCGCCGCGCGGCGTCCTCGAGGAGCGGATCGATGACGTCGAGCTCCACCTTGAGTTCCCTGGTGTCGCGCTTGGCGAAGTCCGAGCGCACGGTGCCCGTGGCCAGGCTGCCGCCCGTCACGCCGTCGATCAGTCCGTACGTGGTGACCAGCGTCCACTGCTCCACCTCGGTGGCGACGCCGGTGGAGGGATCGGCAAGCGCACGTTTGGCGCGCTCGAGCGCGGTGACGGAGACGGTGAGCAGGAGGTCGGCACGCATCTGCGCGGCAAGCTGCACTGCGGACGACTGGTTGGAGAGGATGCGGTCGTAGCTCTGGTCGATGGGAGCGTCAGTGCCGACGTTCGGGCCCGCGGGCGCGATGCGCCGGACCGCATTGACGAGGTCCTCGCGGCGGATGATCTCGACGCCCGGCCCGGTGGAATCGGCGGAGACGAGGTCCTCGAAGACGGAGACCTTCTCGGCGGGCACGGACTCCGGGCGCTGCTTCACGAAGATCGCCATGCGAAGCGGGGAAGACGCGGAGGGCGCGGCGGCGCCTGCGGATCCGGGCGCGCTTCCGACGCCGGGAGCACCAGCCGCGTTGCCGGGCGCCATGAGCGGCGCGGGCGCCGCACCGGCGGGCGCGGCGGAACCGTTGGCGCGCGCGTTCGGATCGATGCCCGTGGGCAGGCCCTGCGGGCGCAGACGCAGCATGGAGCCGCGATCGATGCCGCGGTCCTCGATGGCCTGCGCGGTGGAGAACCGCGTGCCCGCGTCGGTGACGCGCGCCCAGCCGACGTGCACTTCCTCGGCACCGAGCTGCTCGCCGGTGTCGGGATCCACCATGGCGCTGCCCGGCGCGAAGAGCTCGTAGATCTGGCCCGCGGCCACGCCATTGGTGGCGCTGCGGTTGAAGGTCACCTGTCCCATCGTGTAGCCGATGACGCGCGCCGGGGCGAGCGAGTCAACAATTGCCGCGGTGGCCTGCGTGGCCAGCTTCTCTGCCACGGTGCCAAGCACCACGTTGGTCTTCACGCCCTTCTGCTCCACCTCGGGAAGGATCTCGTTGGTGGCCACGTCCGAAAGCGTGAGCGCGGTGGAACGGTAGAGCGCGCCGCTGGTGCTGTCGAAGATCTTGACGACCGCCTGCAGGTTGATGGTGCGGCGCTCCGCCTTCGACTTGCCGAACTGGTTGAGGAGCTCGGTCTTCTCGACCACTTCCTGGAAGTTGCCGATGGTGACGGTGATCACGTAGCGCGCGCCGGCCAGCTGGAACCCACGCGCAGCCTGTGGGTCCATGACGTTGGCGTTGCCGCTCTGGGTGAGGTCCTGCTCCTTGAGGATGCTGGGGAGGTCGGCACGGGCGACCACATCGAAGCGGCCGCTGGCCTGGATGGCGTTCAGGAACTGGACGTCCGCGCCCTGCTCGATCTGCGCGAGCGCGTTCTCCGAGCCGTCGGCCTTGGCCTGCAGCGTCACCGCCGGCGTGGCCGCGATGGAGCGGATGGCGATGCGCGGCTTGCCGGCCGCGGGGGCCGATGCGGCCTGGCGCGCCATGGCGGGCTGCGCAAACGCCAACGCTGCGAGCACGAGTGCGGAGAGGACCGGACGCCAGGCAGAGCGGTTCGAGATGTTCATGTTGTGCCTCGGTGGCGGCAAAATCGTACCTGTCGGGGGCCGAACGCCGCACCACGCCGGAAGATGGCGGAAATCCGCACGCAATCGTCGGCGAGCAGGTGGAAATGCATCGCGGAGCGGCCCGTTATGGGGCGATCGCGGCGCCGAAAGAGGCAATTGCGGCGCCCCCGCCCTTGCCGCCCGAGGCACCCGTGGAATGTTCACGGCGTTACGGATTCGGCGGCCTGCGTGTGTTTGCCCAACGCCGCCGAACCTCAATGCTGTTTCGAGGTTCCTGATGTTCCGTGCCACGCAAGTCGTCGTCCTCGCCGCGTTCTGCGCCGCAGCCCCCGCAGTTGCCTCGGTCACCGTGTTCGACTCGCGCGCTGCGTTCCGGGCGTGGGGCGAGATGATGCCGCAGGTGCGCGTTGCACGCGAGAACTTCTCCGCGGTGTCGCAGGGACTCATGCCGGGGGCCCTCGCGGGCATGCCCACGTCCGACACGGCGTGGCAGGCCAGCTCCGTCGGCGGCCTGACCGGCGCCGGCGGCATGCTGCACACGCTCGAGGCCGGGCGCTCGATGGTGATCGACTTCCAGTCCAGCCAGGTGCGGGGCGTGGGCGCGGACTTCTTCTATTCGAACGGCCTGGGCGAGGCGGTGGCCGGCTACGTGGTGCTGGCGCTGGCCGACGGCACCCAGTTCGTGCGCAACGTGCATGGGATGGACAGCTTCGCGGGGTTCTGGTCCGACGGCGCCGCGATCTCCCGCATCACGATCACGCCGATCGGCCCCGCCGGGGCGGCGAACGTGCTTGGCACCGACGACATGGACATCGGCTACGTGCCGGTGCCCACGCCGGGAGCCCTCGCGCTGGTGCTGATCGCGGCAATGGCAGGTCGACGGCGCAACCGCTGAGCGGGAACCGCTGACGAAACACCCCGAAGCCGTCGCTGCTGCACCGGCACGGGTGCGGGCGTGCGCACCGCGCGGACGGCATCCGGTAGCCTCGGCGACCGATGAAACGACTGCCAGTCAACCATCTCTTCGCCGCACGATTCCTGATGCTGGGGTTGGTGGCCTGCGTGGCGGCGATCCCGTTCGTGGAGCACCACTCGCAGTTCCCGCCGATCTGGTTCTCCATCGGAACGATCACGTTCGCCTCCATCGGCGTGGCGATGGCCACCGACCGCTGGCGCGGGATAGCCATCCTGGCGCTGGGGATGGCCGCGATGGTGACGTTGCTGGTGATGGGGGGAGTCCATTCGACCGAGGCACACATCGCACCCGGGCTGATGCTTGCGGCGGCATCGGTGGCGGCGTCGTACAACATCGCCCGAGCGGCCCTCAGCAAGCACACGCACGGCGATGCGCGGCTCTACCACGGCGTGAGCAGCTACATCCTGATCGGGATGGCGTTCGCGCTGATCCACCAGCGGGTCGACCTGCTGGTGCCTGGCTCGTACCAGGTGGTGAAGGGCGCCGAGCGGCCGATGACGGGAGGCTGGGCCGATTACGTGTGGCTCAGTTTCTCGATCATGACGACGTCCGGCTTTGCCGTCGATGTGACGCCCTGCAATTCGATGTCGCGCGCGGTATGCGCGGCGGAGGGCATCACGGGCGTGATGTTCCCCGCCATCTTCCTGGCGCGCATGGTGTCGGCGGCATCGGAAGAAGACGAGAAGGGAATCTCCTGAGATGGTTCCGGTGGCGATGTCGATCATGATGGCAGTAGCGGCGCAGGGCGGAGCGGGGGCTGCTGCGGCAGCGTCGGCGTCCACGCCCGCGCAGGGCACGGTGAACGTGCCTGCACAGGCCGAGCGGGCGGCCGCGACCTATCCGTACCGGTTGGTGGAGCCGTCGGCGGCGGCGCTCAAGGCAGAGAAGTCCGGGCGGCTGCCGCTCGTGGTCTTCCTGCACGGAAGCGGCGAGCGCGGCGCGGACAACGAGGCGCAGCTGAAGCACTTTGCGGGCGACGCGGCCACCGAGGCGTTCCAGGCGAAGCACCCGTGCTTCGTGCTGGCGGTGCAGTGCCCGGTCGGCGAGCGCTGGGCGGAGGTGACGCCCGGTGCGGATGGGAACCCGAACTGGGGCGCGGGCCTGCAGACGAAGGCCGAGCCCACGCGCGCGCTGCGCGCCGTGGAGCTGGCGCTTGACGAAGTGATGCGCACGAAGCCGGTGGACGTGGACCGCGTCTACCTCACCGGGCTTTCGATGGGCGGGTTCGGGTCGTTCGACCTGGCGGTGCGGACGCCCACGCGCTTCGCGGCGCTCGTGAGCGTGTGCGGCGGCGGCGATCCGGCGCGGGCGGCGGCGCTGCGCGCGCTGCCCGTGATGGTGGCGCACGGCATCGACGATCCGGTGGTGCCGATCGCGTGCAGCCGCACCATGGCGGAAGCCATCCGCGCGGCGAGCGGCCGCGTCACGGTACGCGAGTACCCGGGCGTCGGCCACGATGCATGGACGCGCGCGTACACGGACGCGGACGACGGCGTGCTGCCATGGATGTTCGCGCAGCGGAGGCGCGGGCAGCAGTGAACAGCCGGGGGAAGCGCGCGGCGCTGTTGGTGGCGCTGGTGGCGGCGACGTTCTTGCTCGGGATGGTGGTGGCGACGTTCACGGGATTCGTGGTGGGCGCCATCGGCAGCAGGATCAACGACGCGGCGGAGGGGCGGGTTCCGACGTGGCACGTGCCGACGGACGCGGAAGGGGCGCGGCAGGCGCTGTTTGAGATCGCAAGTGGCTGGCTGCGGACCTTCCATGAACTCACCGATGGATCGCTGGGGGGAATGCTGGTGCTGGCCGCGGTGGCGCTGGTTTCCGCCGCACCGGCCATGCTGGTGGCGCCCGCGCTGGGGAATTGGGAGCCGGGAGCGCCGGGGCGGTCGCTGCGATGGTCGATTGCGGGCGCTGCCTTGATCGGCGGGATGTGCGCCGTGGGGATCCTGGCAACGCTGTGGGACATGGTGGGCCTGGTGCGCATGGCCGCGGGAGCGGAATTCGACGGGTACACGGGCGGCGGAAACTTGGTCATGAAGCCGCTCCTCCTGGTTCCGGCGTGGCTTGCGGCTGGCGGCATCTGGGCCTGGGCGCTTGCGCGCGCGGGGCAGTCGCGCACGCCCGACCAGCTCGACCGCTTCGTGCGCTGGCTGTTTGCGGGAACCTGCCTGGAGCTGGCGATCGCCGCGCCCACGTATGCGCTGGCGATGCGGCGCGACTCGTGCTACTGCGCGTTCGGAAGCTGGTGGGCGATCGTCG
>CAMBSR010000047.1 GCA_945870475.1 Phycisphaera mikurensis NBRC 102666 | reverse complement strand
CGTCACGGTCCTCGAGCGATCGCAGCACGCGCGCCATGTGCTTGGCGTTGCGCACCCACGCGGCGTCCACCTCCACCGCGCGCTGCGCCGTGTCGCGCGCCAGCGCGCGTGCGAGCACCTGCTTGCCACAGTCGTCTGGGCCCACGATGAGCGTGTCCTCCAGCACGCGCCCGGCGGTCACTGCGCGGTCGGCGGCATCCTCCAGGACGGCCACCGCGCACGATGCGCCGACGAACTGCCGCAGCGCGGCGACGTCCATGAGGTGCGCGGGATCGCCGGGCACGCGCGCAGCCGCGCGTGCGGTGACTGATTCGGGATGTTCGGGCATGGCATCGCCTCCGTGCGGGTTCGCCGCGGTTGTTCCTTGCGTTTCGGGATGGACGTGCGGAAGGTAGGGGCGTGGTGCGACGCATCCCCGAATCACTGCCTTTTTTCAGTGCAGATTTGGCCAATCGTTCGGGAGCACACAAGGCGCAAGAATCGCGCAGTGTGGGCATGCGCCGCTCGCAGCGCCCGCCCCTTCGTCACCGCCCCGCGCCGTGGTCCGTCATCCGAAACACCGCGACGATCCCGATGGCCACGATCACCGACACCAGCGCCGCCAGGATCCCGTAGAGCAATCGCTGTCGCGGCGACGCCTTCGGCGCGGGGATCACGGCCTGCGCCTGGAAGCGCGACGTCATCGCAAAGGGATACGACGCAGCGCGGAAATCTGGAATCGGCGGCAGCGGTACGGACGCACCCGCGCGCGCAGCGGCATGCGTTTGGTCAGGCGCGACCGCACCTTCGATCGCACCACCCACGGCGTCCGCGCCGTGCGCGCCATTCCCACCGTGCGCAGCATCCCCACCGGCCGGCGCACCACCCTGCGCCTCCGGATCCACCGGCGATTCCGGCGTGAAGTCGAAGTTGATCGGCTCGTCCGGCATCATTTCGCGGCGGCGTCTTCCTTCTCCACCATGCGGTGCATGGCGCGAATCTCCGCGGCCACGCGCTCGCGCAGTTCCTTCGGCTCCACCACGCGCGCGTTGCTGCCGATGCCGAGCACCCACCACATGATCTCGTCGAGCCCCGCCACGCGCGCGGTGAAGCGCACGTTGCCGTCGGCCAGCGTGGTGAACGTCTGCGACGGATGCCACATGGTTTCCACCATGTTTCCCGCCACCTTGGGGCTGAGGTCCACCACCACCTTCACCGGCGCCTGCGGCGAATGGATGGTCTCCCACGCGTTCTCCAAGTACTTGTCGAGCGTCCATCCGCGCGGCATGGGGAAGGTGTCCGAGGTGACCGCGACGCGCGTGATGCGCGCCAGCTTGTAGAGGCGCATCTCGCCGGCCGAGCGCTTGCGCGCCACCAGGTACCAGCTGCGGCGCGCGAAGAACACGCCGTACGGCTCGATGAGCACCGTCTCGATCTTGCGCGCCTTGCCGGCGACGGCCGCCGCGGCCTTGCTGCCGCCCTTCGCGCTGGCGTAGGGCGACTCGTACTCCATGGTGAGCACGCGGTTCTCGAGGATGCCGTCAAGCACCACGCGGAACGTGTTCGCGCGCGGTGGCTTCGCGGCGCGCAAAAGCCGCACGGCAAAGCGCCCGGAGAGATGCTCCATCTTTCCGCGCACCGACTCGCCCAGGCTCTTTCGGATGCGCTCGAGGCCCGACTGCGTGGACCCCGCGTCCGTGGCCAGCGGCGTGTCGAGCACCGACTGCGTCAGCAGCACGGAAGCCACGGCCTCTGCGACGGAAAGGTCCTGGCGCATGAAGTTGGTGGCGTTGACCACGTACCCCTTCTTGCCATCGCGCGGGCGCGTCTGCGTCGTCACCTCGATGCCGAGCTTCTTCATGTACTCGACGAGGTTCGACACCGACCGCGGCGTGATGCCGTAGTCCTTCGCCAGTTCCGCGCGCGTCGGCTGGTCGATGCCGGAAGCGCGCTGGATCACGTCCTTGACGCGCTCCATCATCTCCACGGAATCGGCGCGACCGTGCTCGCCCTTCGGTTGCTTCTTGGTTGTCTTTGCCACGCGGGAATCGTACCCCGCTGCAGGGCGCGTTACTTCGCGTCGCTGTCCGCGTCGTCGCCGCCGGTGGACTCGTCGGCATCGTCGGCGTTGCCTTCGATGTCCGGCAGGATGTCCTCGAGTTCCTCGGAGGAGAACGCCTCCGGCGCACCGGCCGTCGGGTCCGCGCCGTGCTCCTGCGCCATGAGCTCGTCGATCATCTCGTGGAGGTCCTTCTCCGCATCGATGGGCGACTGCGGGTCCTTGCGGCGCAGCGGGGGCGTGGTGGCGGCGCGGTCGGCGCGCTGCTTTGCCTCGGTTTCCCGGGCGATTCGCTCGGCATTCTGCTTGATGGCCGGGACGGGATCTGCGTCCTGCAGCAGCACTGCCTCGAAGACGCGCCAGTCGCGCGCCAGCGGGCGCAGTGCCATGCCGAGCACCGCGAGCATGACCTTGCCGATCACCATGCTGGTGAGCGCGTGGCAGTCGATGCGGAAGCACACGTCGCCGGTGTCGATGTCCAGGTCGTAGTGCCCGCGCTCGGTGAGGCGGTTGAGCCGCGCCACCAGTTCGGCCGCCGCCACGCGACGATGCGTCGGCACCACGATGGGGAGCCGCGTCTCGATGCGGAACGCCACGCCGTCCGGGCGCACCGTGATGAGCTGCGAGACCGTCAACGCGTCACCGCGCATCATGAGCAGGAACTGGCGCTCGCGCGCACGTTCGAAGAACTGCAGGTTCGCCCGGCGAAGGTGCAGGCGGATGTTCATGAAGAGCTTGGCGCGTGGATTCGGGGTCATCGATCTCCTTCAGTATGGCCTGGGTTGTCCGGAGGGGAAGCAGGATGTCGGCGATGCCCCCCGGATCGTCATCGCCGGGGGGAATCATGGCGCATGGGGGTGAAGCAACTGCTTCAGCGCCGGGGGCGATAGTAGGCAGCATGACGAGAACACGCGCGCTTTCCGTCGGACCCTCGCCGTGGATCCTGCCTGACATGGCCACGGGGCCATCGGGCCCGGGCCCGGGTCCGCGAATCTGCCCCAACAAACGTGGCGACGGGGTGCGTCCACGCTGAAATCCCGGCCACGCGGGGGTAACCGAAAGACGATCGACAATGACCGTGGTCCACGCCGCATGGGGTCCTATACTTACGGTTTCTGGCTGTGCCGCGCCGTTGCGCGGCGCGCCCCCCGCGCCACAACCCCCATCCGACGATGACCTCGATGCAGACCTCCTCCAAGGCCCCCACCACCGCCGCCAACATTCCCGGTCCGCTCGACCCGCTCGACACGTTCGCGCGTCGTCACCTGGGCCTGACCGCCGAGGAGGAGAAGGGGATGCTCGCCACCATCGGCTGCGCGTCGATGGCCGAGCTCATCGATGCCGCCATCCCGGCCGGCATCCGCCTGCGCCGCGAGCTGGACATCACCGACCCCACCAACGGCCAGAAGTTCGCGCAGCGCGGCGAGGCGGAGACGCTGGCCGCCCTGCAGCGCCTGGCCGACCAGAACCAGATCTGGCGCAGCTACCTGGGCATGGGCTACCACGACACGATCACGCCGCCCGTGATCCTGCGCAACATCCTGGAGAACCCGGGCTGGTACACGGCCTATTCGCCGTACCAGGCCGAGATCGCCCAGGGCCGCATGGAGGCGCTCCTCAACTGGCAGACCATGATCACGGAGCTCACCGGCATGGAGGTGGCCAACGCCTCCCTGCTCGATGAAGGCACCGCCGCTGCCGAGGCCATGAGCCTCTGCTACGCCGCGAGCGGCCAGCAGAAAAAGCACTTCTTCGTCGCCGAGGACTGCCATCCGCAGACCATCGCCGTGGTCGAGACGCGCGCGTCGGGCCTGGGGATCCAGCTCGTCATCGGCAAGCCCGCGGATGCGAAGCTGGGCGACGGCTCCTACTGCGGCGCACTGGTCCAGTACCCCTGCACCAGCGGCCGCGTGCATGACTACAAGGCCTTCGCGGCCACGGTGCACGGCGCCGGCGCGCTGCTCGTGGTGGCGGCGGACCCGCTCTCCCTCTGCCTCCTCACGCCGCCCGGGCAGTGGGGCGCGGACGTGGTGGTCGGCAGCGCGCAGCGCTTCGGCGTTCCGATGGGCCTCGGCGGACCGCACGCCGCGTTCTTCGCCACGAAGAACGAGCACGTGCGCAAGATGCCCGGTCGCCTCATCGGCATCAGCCGTGACTCGGCCGGCGAGCCCGCACTGCGCATGGCGATCCAGACGCGCGAGCAGCACATCAAGCGCGAGCGCGCCACCAGCAACATCTGCACCGCGCAGGTGCTCCTGGCCGTGATCGCCGGCATGTACGGCGCGTGGCACGGGCCGGAAGGCCTGAAGGCCATCGCCGGCCGCATCCACCGCGCCACCAACACGCTGGCCACGGGCCTGAAGACGCTCGGCCACGACTGCGGCACGCACGCGTGGTTCGACACGCTGCGCGTGAAGCTCGGCGGCGGCGCGACGCAGCACGGCGTGATCGCCGCCGCTGCCGTCAAGAAGATCAACCTCCGCACCTACGGCGACGGCACCGTCGGCGTGACGCTCGACGAGACCGTCACCGCCGCCGACCTCCAGGACCTGTTCGAGGTCTTCGCCACCGGCACCGGCAAGCCCGCACCGAAGGCCACCGACGTGGTGCGCACCGCGCCCGAGACCAACCTCGGCACCTGCGCGCGCACCGGCACGTTCATGCAGCAGGTGGCCTTCAGCCACTACCACACCGAGCACGAGATGCTCCGGTACCTGTGGCGCCTGCAGGGCAAGGACCTGAGCCTGGTCCACAGCATGATCCCGCTGGGTTCGTGCACCATGAAGCTGAATGCCACCAGCGAGATGATCCCGGTGACGTGGCCCGGCTTCGGCAAGATCCACCCGTTTGCGCCCGCCGAGCAGTGGAAGGGCTATTTGATGCTCTTCAGCACGCTCGAGCAGTGGCTCTGCGAGGTCACCGGCTTCGCGGCCGTGAGCTTGCAGCCGAACGCGGGCTCGCAGGGCGAGTATGCGGGCCTGATGGTGATCCGCGCCTACCACCAGCATCGTGGCGACACGAAGCGCACGGTGTGCCTGATCCCCGACAGCGCGCACGGCACCAACCCCGCCACCGCGATCGTGGCCGGAATGACGGTGGTGCCCGTCGACAGCGATGCCGAGGGCAACGTGGACATGGCCGACCTCAAGAAGAAGGCCGAGCTCCACTCGAACGACCTGGCCGCGTGCATGGTGACCTACCCCAGCACGCACGGCGTGTTCGAGGAGCGCATCCGCGAGCTCTGCGACATCGTGCACACGAACGGCGGCCTCGTGTACATGGACGGCGCCAACATGAACGCGCAGGTGGGCATCACGCGTCCCGGCGACATCGGTGCCGACGTCTGCCACCTGAACCTGCACAAGACGTTCTGCATCCCGCACGGCGGCGGCGGCCCGGGCATGGGCCCGATCGGCGTGGTTGCGCGCCTCGCCGACTTCCTGCCCGGTCACCCGGTCATCCGCCCGGATTCGGCGGGCAAGCACGCCATCGGCCCCGTGAGCGCGGCGCCGTACGGCAGCTCCAGCATCCTCACCATCAGCTGGATGTACATCGCCATGATGGGTGCCGAGGGCCTGCGTCGCGCCACCGAGCTGGCCATCCTCAACGCCAACTACATGGCGAAGCGCCTGGAAGCGCACTACCCGGTGGCCTTCACGAACCACAACGGCCGCTGCGCGCACGAGTTCATCATCGACGTGCGGCAGTTCGACGCGAGCGCCGGCATCAAGACCGACGACATCGCCAAGCGCCTGATGGACTTCGGCTTCCACGCCCCCACCATGAGCTGGCCGCTGCCGGGTTCGCTGATGATCGAGCCGACCGAGAGCGAGAGCAAGGCGGAGTGCGATCGCCTGTGCGACGCGCTCATCGCCATCCGCGAGGAGATCCGGCAGATCGAGAACGGCACCTGGCCGAAGGACAACAACCCGCTGAAGCACGCACCGCACACCGCGGCCGTGGTGACGGCGAGCGAGTGGACGCGCCCCTACACGCGCGAGCAGGCCGCCTACCCGGCGCCGTGGCTCCGCACGTGGAAGTTCTGGCCGCCCGTCGGCCGCGTGGACAACCCGTACGGCGACCGCAACCTGGTGTGCTCGTGCGACAGCGTGCGGGCGTACTCGTAAGCAGCCGATGTCGATCTTCCCACTTCCCATCTTCGAGCGCGACGAGGACCCCGCCCATCGCGATGCGATGACGGACGCGGAGATCTACGCTCGGCTCAAGGCGCCCACGTCCATCGTGGTGAAGTTCGGCTCGATCAAGCTGATCGGCGAGTACCCCTACGACGGCAGCGCCAAGCCCGGCTGCGGCAGCCGCCTGGTGGTGAAGACGCATCGCGGCACGGAAGTGGCCGAGATGCTCACCACCACCTGCCCCAACAGCGGCTGCTCCAAGAGCATCAGCCGCCGCGAGATGCTCGAGTACGTGGAGAACTCGGGCGGCAAGGAATACCCGTTCCATACCAACGGCCGCGTGCTGCGCGTGGCCACCATCGAGGACCTGAACGCGTGGAGCGCCAGGCGCGAGCGCTTCGGCCGCGAGGAGCTCGACGCGGTGCGCGCCGAGGCCGAGTCCATGGGCTTCACGATGAAGATCGTGGAAGTGGAGCCGGTGCTCGGCGGCGAGCACGTGACCGTGCATTACCTGAGCGAGGAACGCGTGGACTTCCGCGAGCTGGTGCCCGCGCTCGCACGCCGCTTCGGCGCGCGCGTGGAGATGCACCAGATCGGCGCACGCGACGAGGCCCGCCTCACCGCCGACTACGAGAAGTGCGGCCAGCACTGCTGCTGCAAGAACTTCCTGAAGGTGCTCAAGCCCGTCAGCATGAAGAGCGCCAAGACGCAGAAGGCGTCGCTCGACCCGCTGAAGATCAGCGGCCGCTGCGGACGCCTGATGTGCTGCCTGCGCTACGAGGACGAGACCTACGAGGAGCTGAAGAAGCGCCTCCCCAAGAACAAGAGCCGCGTGGGTACCTCGGACGGGCCCGGCACGGTGATCGATTCCAAGATCCTGGTGCAGCTGGTGCTGGTGCGCCTCGACCACAACGGCGAGGACGTCGCGGTGCCGGTCGAGGAGCTCCTCCCGGTGGATGCATGCCCGCAGCCGGCCGCGCAGCCCGACCCGTTCCGCGGCATGGGCCGCCGTGACGTGGCGCGCCGCACCGGCGCGCAGGGCCGCACCAACGAAGGTCGCGGATCGAAGGACGCGCAGCAGCAGGGCTTCAAGGATGCGGCGAAGGCCGCGGATACCCAGCCGAAGGCGCGCGCCGAGGGTGAGCGCGCATCGCAGGCTTCCGGATCTGCGGGCACGCCCGCTTCGCCCGGCACGCCGGCTTCGCCTGGCACCCCTGCTTCCCCCATCACGCCCGGCGCACCCGGCACCGGCAAGAAGCGCCGCCGTCGCGGCCGAGGTGGCAAGGGTCGCGGCAGCGGCAATGGCGGCACCCCGGGGAACAACGCGCCGAACACCGACCTTCATTCGCCGCGCGAATCGGATGGCGGGGATGCCGGCGGTGGCGACTCCGACGCGGACGACTGACCGCGCGCCCGGCCGGCAGATACGATCCGGTTGATGCCAGCGCCCACGAACCTGAAGCAGGAGAAGCCGGAGACCGACGTCGTCGGCACGCTGATGTCGCTCACCGTGGCCTTCACCATGGCCATGGCATTCCGCGGCTTCGTGCTCGAGGGCTTCGTGATCCCCACCGGCTCCATGGGTCCGACGCTGATGGGCTCGCATGTCCGCTTCTCGAGCCCGGCCACGGCGTACGAGTATGCGTTCGATGCCCAGCCGGCCATCGAACCGAACCAACTCGTTCGCGGCTCCAAGTCGCCGATCTTCGACCCGATGATCTCGACGGTGACGCCGATCGCCACCGCCGAGCCCGAGTCCCTGGCCGCGCAGGCCCGCGCCGGCGACCGCGTGCTGGTGCTGAAGCCGCTCTTCGCCTTCTCCGCACCGCAGCGCTGGGACGTGGTGGTCTTCAAGAACCCCACCGACCCCGTGGGCCAGTCGCAGAACTACATCAAGCGCATGGTGGGCCTGCCGGGCGAGACGTTCCTCCTGGTGGACGGCGACGTCTTCACCGGCGCACCGGACGCGCGCACGCAGGACCTGAGGATCACGCGCAAGCCGGAATTCGTGCAGCGCGCCGTCTGGCAGCCGCTCTACGACAGCGACTACCAGCCGATCGTGCCCGTGCAGACGCTCGAGCAGAACATGCACACGACGTGGGCCGGCGCACCGTGGAAGCCGGTGGGCGATGCCTCCGCGTGGAAGACCGCGCCGGAGCGCACCTGGAGCTTCTCGGGCACCGGCAGCACGAAGCTCGAGTGGAATTCCGCGGCCGTGCCGCTCGACGACTGGAATGCCTACAACGCGCTCCGCTGGATGGGCCCGCAGACGCACGCGGCCATGTTCCCGGTGAGCGACCTGCGCGTGTGCGCCACCGTGGAATGCACGAAGCTGGCATCGTTCGCCACCACGCTCGAGCTCACCGCGCGCAGCTCGGTGTTCCGCTTCGAGATCGAGGGCGCCGGCAAGGTGTCGGTCACCCGCACCGGCATGGAGAGCGGCGAGGCGCAGGGCACCGCCGCCGGCACCTTCGCGCCGCGCCAGGACGGCATCATGAGCTTTGAGTGCTGGCACGTGGACCAGCAGCTCTGGGTGTTCGTGAACGGCAGCAACGTGCTGCAGATGCCCTACGAGTTCAAGTCGCTCGACGACCGCGTCACCTCCAGCATGTTCGGGCGCACCGTCGAGCAGTACGTGAAGCGCCACGAGGATCCGCGCGGCCCCACGCCGCCGAAGCTCTCCTGGGGCTTCCGCTCCGACGCGCCCTTCCAACTGCGACGCGTGCAGGTGGATCGCGACCTCTACTACCGCCCGGTGCTCCACGACCGCATCAACCAGGTCCCCGTCAACGGCGACACGCTGTTCGGCCCGAGCTTCGCCACCGACTACGAGCACCCGGTGCGCCTCAGCGACCGCGACTACGTGATGCTCGGCGACAACTCCGCCGCCAGCCGCGATGCGCGTCTCTGGGGCCGTGCCCATGCGCTGGGGCTGCGCACCTTCGGCGATTCGCAGCCGGGCGTGGTGCCGCGCGAGATGATCGTGGGCAAGGCGTGGGCGGTGTATTTCCCCGCGCCGGTCGTGGCCCCGCCGCTGCCGTTCGTGCCGGACTTCGGGCGGCTGCGCTTCATTCGCTGAGAACTTGATCGACGAGTCATTCGTTCGTGAGCACGGTGCCCGCCGGGCACTCGCTCATTTGGTGACGGGCTGTGCCGCCGCGGGCGCCGCGGCGCTTGCTGCCGCCTTCACCGCATCGAATGCCGCCATGTAGTCGGCACCCGCGTTCGCCATGAGCGTGCTGGCATCGATGAACTTCACGCCACGCACGGGGTCAAGCCGACGCAGGCGCGCCTTCTGCTCGTCCACCGGCAGGTCGAACGGGACGTCCTCGCCGAGCTCTGTGCCCTGCGCCTGCGCGACGGCGGCGTTGATGGCCTCGAGCGACGCCTGCGGATAGATGTCCGTCAGGCGAACCAGTCCGGCATCCTTCGCGTCCGGCATGGGGTCCTTGTTCCGGCCGATGGCAACGAACGCCATGTACGCCCACACCGCGCCGGGGCCGCGCTGCTTGAGCACCTTGGCGCGCTCGGCGATGGCTTCCTTGGCGGTGGCATCGCGCCGCGCGGTGGCGTTCGCCACGAGCCGCTTGGCGTCTTCCTCCGCGCCCTTGCGGAAGCCGAAGGGGTCGGCGGATCCCATGGTGGCGAGGGCGCGCTCGAGCTCGTCTGCACCCTCCTTGCCGATGGGGCCGAACTTGGCGGCTTCCTGTACGGCTGCCGTGGCTTCGCGCCAGATGCTGTGCGAAACGGCGGCGCGCGGAAGCGAAGGGTCCATCGCCAGAAGCACCGCCACGCGATACGCGGTGACCGCGGCAGGCACGATCGCCGCGGCATCCGTGCGCTCACGCACGTGGTGCAGCCCGTCGGCGAGCGCCATGCGCGTGGCGCCGCGCAGGCCGCCGAGGAGCCGGACATCGAACGTGGGGATGGGATGGCGAAGCACCGCGAAATCGCAGCGCCTGCACACGATGGCCTGCGCCAGCGGCTGCATCACGCTGCGGTCGGCGCGCAGCAGGATCTCCGCGGCGCGCGCGGCATCGGACTCCTGCAGCGCGGACGGTGCCACGCGCATGAGTTCGAGCGAGTCCTGCACGTCGTCGGGTACCGAGCGGGCGCCCGCGCTCGCGCGCGCCAGGAGCAGCGCTGCGTTGCGAAGCTCGGCCGGCTTCTCCTTGCCCTCGGCGATCTTCTGCAGCTTCGCTACCAGGAGCGCCAGTTCCTGCGCACCCTTGAGCTTCGACTTGTACGCCGAGAGCAGGGACGGCATGAAGATCTTGGCGAGCGCCCCGGTGCGGCCGGATCCGGCCTGCTGCTCCAGGCGCTGCAACTCGGCGATTGCCGCGTTGGGGTCGGGATTCGCGAAGGCACGCGCTGCGCGGTCGTAGATCTGCCGCATGCCGCCGAGGTCGGCCTTGGCTTGTTCGAGCGTGAGGTTCCCCGCGCTTTCGCCCGCGGTCGAGATCAACCGCTGCAGTTCGGCGTCGCTCTTGCATCCGTTGATGCTGGAAATCATCATCTTGCCCTCGCCTTGGATCGCATCCGCGAAGCGGAACGGGTCGTCGCTCTTGAGCGGGCCCATGGCGTCCAGCATGCCCTGCGCGGACTTCTCGTCGATGGCGCCCCAGTCGATGGCCGATTGCGCAAGTTCCGTCATCTGCAGCGCGCCGACGGCGTTGCCCACGAGCGAGCTGATGAGGATCGAGTCCTGGCCCGCCTGCACGCCGACGTTGCCGAGGAGGAGGATGGTGGCGACGGCGTCGGCCGAGTTGCCGTCCTCCATCTCCACCATCGCCTGGGCCCGGAGGAGGCGCGCGGCGTCGCGCACCTGGCCCAGGTGCGGAAGGAGGAGTTCGAATCCCTTGGACCTGTCCAGCTCCCAGTCGCAGCGCTTGACGCGGGCGGCGGCCTCGAACTGCTGGCGCACCTCGGCGGTGCGCTGCAGGATCCCGTCGAGGCGGGCGCGCTGCTCCTCGCCGAGCGGTGGGTTGAGGTCGGCAATGAACGCCTGGTCTTCGGCCGCCAGGAGCGGCGCCTCGGTGCCGTACCCCGCGGCCTTGAACGCCGCGCGCCAGAGCGGGGCGGCGTTGTCCTGAGCGCGGGCGGCGGTGGAAGCGAGCGATGCAGCAAGCACCAGAACGACCGTCAGCAACCGACGGTGGAACCCGGCGCATTCGTGGGTGCTGGCAGGCATGGCGTCAGGGTAGCGGGAGTGGCTGCGTGCACCGTGGCGCGCATGGTTGTGGCGGGATGGTGTGCCCGCAACCGTCAGGGCTGCTTCCATCGCTCTAGGTTGCCGCGCGGCGCGAACCACACCCAGTCGATCGTGGGTGCATCCTCGGGCGCGTGCTGCGGCACCTGCACGTCGGGGATGGTGGAAGCCACTGGCCCCTTGGGCTTGCTCGGCATGAATTCCGGCACCAGGTTGGCGCGGACGGTCCAGGTGATGGTCTTGCTCAGCGCTCGGCGAACCGGCGTGCGCTTGGCGATCGTGTCTTGGCGCGGCGCGGGGAGTGGGTTTCTTTGGGGGCCACGGAGACCCATATTTTGAACGCTATCGGGCGCATGGTGAGGATCGGCCGTCACCGTTGGTCACGCGTGCGCTGCGGCCGATTTCCCCTGAAACACCCGAGTTCACGGACATTGGGCCACCGAAGCCGCCCTCGCGCGCCGCGAATCGCAGCGTTACGATCGCGCCATGCAGCCC
>CAMBSR010000046.1 GCA_945870475.1 Phycisphaera mikurensis NBRC 102666 | reverse complement strand
CGGCGATGGTCCGCTCCGGCTGCGCAAGCATCGACCAGCGTCCCCACCGGGCGTCCGCGGTGGACGTGACCAGGGCCGCCAGCGGCCGGCCCTCGGGCCAGTGCCGCAGCGCTTCCACGGGGGACATGTGGCCGTCGAGCGTCTGCATGCGGGCAAATGCCGCGGATAACGCGGTCGCCGGATCGTAAGGGGATGCGCTACCATGCGCGGCCCGCGTTTTCACGCGGAAACACGCATTTCGCGGGGTGCATGCCGTCGCGTCGACGGCGCACCCCGTGCCCAGCGCAAGCAGAACCCACCATGGCCAAGAACGGCAAGAAGAGCGGCAAGAAGGCTTCGGACACCAAGGCTTCGCACGGCAAGGGAACCCCCGCGCCCAAGCAGATGGTCTATTCCTTCGGCCGACGGACCGACGGAGACGGCACCCAGAAGTCGCTCCTCGGCGGCAAGGGCGCCAACCTCGCCGCGATGGCGCGCATGGGCCTGCCCGTGCCCCCCGGCTTCACCATCACCACCGAGGTCTGCAACTGGTACTACGACAACGGCCGCCGCTTCCCGGAGAAGCTCAGCAAGCAGGTGAAGGACGGCCTCCGCACCATCGAGAAGGAAGTCAAGAAGAAGTTCGGCGACCGCCGCGACCCGCTGCTCGTCTCGGTTCGCTCCGGCGCCCGCGACTCGATGCCGGGCATGATGGACACCATCCTGAACCTGGGCCTGAACGACATCACCGTCGAGGCGCTCAAGAAGGCCACCAGCAACGGCCGCTTCGCGTGGGACTGCTACCGCCGCTTCGTGCAGATGTACGGCGACGTGGTGATGGGCGTGCAGAAGAAGCACGAGAACGACCACGAGCCGTTCGAGGAGGTGATGGACGGCCTCAAGCGCGAGGTGGGCGTCACCGAGGACACGCACCTCACCGAGGAACAGCTCAAGGAGCTGGTGCGCCGCTTCAAGGACCTGGTCAAGCGCTGGACCGGCAAGGCGTTCCCGGATGACCCGATGAAGCAGCTCGAGGGCGCGGTGGGCGCCGTGTTCGGCAGCTGGAACAACGACCGTGCCATCGTGTACCGCAACAAGTACAAGATCCCGCACGAGTGGGGCACCGCCGTCAACGTGCAGGCGATGGTCTACGGAAACATGGGCGACGACTGCGCCACCGGCGTGGCCTTCACCCGCGACCCGGCCAACGGCGAGAACGTCTTCTACGGCGAGTACCTGGTGAACGCGCAGGGCGAGGACGTGGTCGCCGGCGTGCGCACCCCGCTCCCCGTGGCGCAGATGGAGAAGGACAAGATCCTCTCCAAGAGCTTCAACCAGCTCGACAAGGTCCGCAAGACCCTCGAGAAGCGCTTCGGCGACGTGCAGGACTTCGAGTTCACCATCGAGCGCAAGAAGCTCTGGATGCTCCAGACCCGCAACGGCAAGCGCACCGCGCTGGCCTACGTGCGCATCGCGCACGACATGGTGAAGGAAGGGCTGATGACGCCCGAGCACGCCATGAAGAGCTCGGACCCGGAGGCCATGAACCAGCTCCTGCAGCCGGTCTTCGAGCGCAAGGCGTACGAGGCGGCCCGCAAGGAAGGCCGCATCCTCACCAAGGGCCTGCCCGCCGGACCCGGCGCGGCCTGCGGTGAGATCGCCTTCAGCGCGAGCAAGGCCGAGGAACTCGCCCGCAAGGGCAAGAACGTGGTGCTGGTGCGCATCGAGACCAGCCCCGAGGACCTGCGCGGCATGATCGCCGCCGACGGCATCCTGACCACCCGCGGCGGCGTCTCCAGCCACGCGGCGCTCGTTGCCCGCCAGATGGGCAAGGTGTGCGTGGCCGGTGCCGGCGAGATCTCCATCGACTACCACGCGGGCACCATGACCTGCGCGGGCCGCACGCTGCGCGAGGGTGATCACCTCTCGATCAACGGCACCACCGGCGAGGTCGTCCACGGCAAGATCGACACCGCCGACAGCGAGCTCAAGCAGGTGCTGGTGGCCGGCACCATGAAGCCGAAGGAGAGCCGCGTCTACCAGGACTTCGAGTTCGTGATGAACCTGGCCGACCGCTACCGCCGCCTGGGCGTGCGCACCAACTCCGACACCCCGGAGCAGGTGAAGCAGGCCGTGGCGTTCGGCGCGGAAGGCATCGGCCTCTGCCGCACCGAGCACATGTTCTTCGAGGGCGACCGCATCGACGCGATGCGCGAGATGATCCTCTCCCGCGACCTGGAAGGCCGCCAGCGCGCGCTGGCCAAGCTGCTCCCGTACCAGCGGGCCGACTTCGACGGCATCTTCCGTGCCCTCGAGGGCAAGCCGGCGTGCATCCGCCTGCTCGATCCGCCGCTCCACGAGTTCCTCCCGCACACCAAGGAGCAGCAGGCCAGCCTGGGCCACAAGCTGCGCATCCCCGCCGAGGAGATCGAGCGCCGCGTGCACGAGCTGCACGAGTTCAACCCGATGCTCGGCTTCCGCGGCTGCCGCCTCGGCGTGGTCTTCCCGGAGATCACCGAGATGCAGGTGCGTGCCATCTTCGAGGCGGCCGCGGCCGTCGAGAAGTCCGGCATCCGCACCAAGCCCGAGATCATGGTCCCGCTCATCGCGTTCAAGCGCGAGCTCGACCTGCAGACCGAGCTGGTGCACCGCGTGGCGAAGGAAGTCATGGAGGCCACCAAGCAGAAGTTCGAGTACCAGGTGGGCACCATGATCGAGCTCCCGCGCGCGGCCATCGCGGCGGACCAGATCGCGGAGACCGCGCAGTTCTTCAGCTTCGGCACCAACGACCTGACCCAGACCGGCCTCGGCATGAGCCGCGACGACTCGGGCAGCTTCCTGCCGAAGTACCAGGAGCTCGAGATCACCAAGGACAACCCGTTCGCGTCGATCGACGTGGCGGGCGTCGGCAAGCTGGTCGACATCGCCTGCCAGGGCGGTCGCGCCACGCGCCCCGACATCAAGCTCGGCATCTGCGGCGAGCACGGTGGCGATCCGGCCAGCATCAAGTTCTTCGAGAAGGTGGGCCTGGCCTACGTCAGCTGCTCGCCGTTCCGCGTGCCGGTGGCGCGCCTGGCGGCCGCGAAGGCGGCGGTCGAGCTCGGCACCAGCCCGAAGGGCGGCAAGAAGGCGAAGGCCTCCAAGTCCGGCAAGGCCGGCAAGTCCGCCAAGTCCGCGAAGCCCGCCAAGGCCGGCAAGGCCAAGAAGGGCAAGGGGGGGAAGCGCAAGTGATTGCACGTCGACACGAGCGCACCCGCGCCAACGTCGTCGCCGCGGCGGCCGTGACCGGATCCCTGGTCGCGGCCGCCGCGTGCTTCAACGGGTGCTCCACGTGGAAGGCGCCGGAGATGGCCAAGCCACTGTCCGAGCCGCTCTCGTACCGCGCGCCGTACGCCGTGGCACGGCCCGCCATGACCGGTCTGCTTGAATCCGGCGCGTGGGCCGCGGCGCCGTGGACCGAGGACTTCGCCGACATCGAGGGCTCGCGCAAGCCGGTGCCCGCGTACCGCACGCGCGCCAAGATGCTGTGGGACGAGAAGTGCCTGTACATCGGCGCGGAGCTCACGGAGCCGCACGTGTGGTCGACCCTGAAGAAGCACGACGAGATCGTCTTCCACGACAACGACTTCGAGGCGTTCATCGATCCCAACGGCGACGGACGCGAGTACTACGAGATCGAGATCAACGCGCAGGGCACGGTGTTCGACCTGTTCCTGCACCGCAGCTACCGCGAGGGCGCGCCGGCGATCCACGAGTGGGACGCGGCGGGCATGGCGAAGGGCTGCTTCGTCCAGGGCACCGCGGACGATTCGCGTGACCTCGATCGCACGTGGACCGTGGAGCTCGCCATCCCGTGGTCGGCGTTCGTGCCGCCACGCGATGCGCGGATCGATGCATTGCCCGCGGGCCAGCGCGACTTCGGCGACCGCGCGCGCAATGGCGCGGCGCCCGCGGCCGGCGACACGTGGCGCATCAACTTCTCGCGCGTCCAGTGGCGGCACAACCACGAGACGCTCGATGCCGCCACCATGCGCACCGGCGCCCCGCATGCGGGCGACGGCACGCCGTACGCAAAGCGCGCACTGCCCGAGGACAACTGGGTCTGGAGCCCGCAGTGGGCCATCGACATGCACCTGCCGCAGTTCTGGGGCAAGGTCACGTTCGTTCGCTGACGCCACACGCAACCGCGCCCGCATTTCGCACGGAGAGCACCCCGCCATGAGCCAACAGCGCCGCCGAGCCACCGACCGCACGCCCGCCACCGTCTCCAACCAGCGCGTGGTGTTCGAGGACCTGGGGATCGACCGCGACCCGGCGAACCTGTTCCACCAGACGCTCGAGCAGCTGCTGGCGGCCGCGGAGATCGTGGGCATCAAGCATCACCAGCAGCTGATCCTGGCGCAGCCGCGCAACGAGATCCAGGTGAACTTCCCGGTCCTCATGGACGATGGGCAGCACCGGCTGTTCCGCGGCTGGCGCGTGCAGCACAACTCCGCGCTCGGGCCGTTCAAGGGCGGGCTTCGCTTCCACCCGGGCGTGGACGCGGAGTCCATGCGTGCGCTCTCGGCGCTGATGACGCTCAAGTGCAGCCTGCTGCGCCTGCCCTTCGGCGGCGCCTACGGTGGCGTGGCGTGCACTGCGCGCGAGCTGACGCGCGACGAGCTCGAGCGCGTGACGCGCCGGTTCGCGTGGGCCATCAGCGAGCACATCGGCCCCGACCGCGACGTGGTGGGCCCGGGCGTCGGCACCGATCCGCAGATCATGGCGTGGTTCGCCGACACGTACGCGCAGGGCGGGGCGTCCGCGTCGCGTGCCGATGCGCATCGCGTGGCCACGGGCAAGCCGGCAGAGGCGGGCGGCATCATCGGCCGCGAGCAGGCCGGCGCGTACGGGTTCGTCGAGGTGCTGCGCGAGATGCTGCCGGACATGGGCATCGACCCGTCGCAGATGACCTTCTCGGTCGCTGGCTTCGGCAAGGTGGGGCGCAGCACGGCGGTTGCGCTGTGCGCCGCGGGCGCGCGCCTGGTGGGCGTGCTCGACCGCAGCGGCGCGGTCGTGAACATGCGCGGCATGGACCCCGATGACCTGATCGACCACCTCGACGTGGAGGATTCCGTCGAGGGCTTCCGGCACGGCGAGTGCGTGTCCGCAAACGATTTCTGGCAGCTGCAGTGCGACGTCCTGGTCCCTGCGGCGCTCGAGCAGATGGTGACCGGCACCGTGGCCGCCGAGGTGGGCGCGCGCGCCGTGGCGGAGATCGGCAGTGCGCCGGTGACCCCGGACGCGGACAGCATCTTCCTGCAGCGCGGCATCGAGGTGCTCCCCGGCATCCTCTGCAATGGCGGCGGCGTCACGGTGAGCTACTTCGAGTGGCTGCAGAACCGAAGCGCCATCACGTGGACCGCCACGCAGGCGCGCGAGTCCCTCGCCGAGACCATGATCGCCGCCGCGCGCCGCGTGAAGCTGGCGCGCCACCGCTACGAGTGCGACCTGCGCACGGCGGCAAGCTGCGCCGCGCTGGAGCAGATCGCGCGGGTGTACGACCTGCGCGGGATCTGGCCGTAAATCGGTGCCGTGTTAAAGCGGCACCTATTTCATGACCGATACACCGGTGGCGCGAATATCGCGGGAAATTGGTGCCGCTTTAACACGGCACCGATTTACGGATCGCCTCCACCAGCGCCGCTGCGTCGGTCGGCGCCTTGCCTGCGTCCCACCGGATCCCCAGCCCGCTCCCGTCCGCGTGCTTCGGAATGATGTGGAAGTGCACGTGCATCACCGCCTGATGCGCCGGGGCGCCGTTGTTCTGGAGCACGTTGTAGTCCGCGCAGCCGGTGGCCTTCACCACGGCCGCGGCCACCTTCTGCAGCGCGCTGCCCAGCGCGGCGGCGCTCGCCTCGGAGAGTTCGTGCAGGCGCACGCGTTCCTCCTTGGGCACCACCAGCACGTGCCCGCGCGAGACCGGCCCGATGTCCAGGAACGCGATGGTGTGCGCGTCCTCGTACACCTTGTGGCAGGGACTTTCGCCGTTGATGATTCGGGTGAAGATGCTTGGCGCGTTGGTCATGGCGTCCTTTCTATACCATCGGTGCGATGGCTTCGCCCCGACCAGCCCCCGCCGCGCTGCCCGACCTGGCCGCGCTCTCGCCCGCCGGCCTCCTGACCGCGCTGATGCCCGCCGGCGAACTCGCCGCGCACGTCGCCCGCGCGCTCGCCGAGGACCTCGGCTCGGCCGGCGACGTGACGGGCCAGGCCATGATCCCCGCCGACACGCACGCCACCGCCGTGGTTCGCCTGCGCTCGGGCGGCGTCGCCTGCGGCGGCGCGGTGGCCGAGGAAGTGATCCGCCAGGCCGCGGTCGACGCGCGCCTCTCCCGCCATGCCGAGGACGGCGAGCGCCTGGAGGCCGGCGCCACGTTCCTCTCCGTGCAGGGCCCGCTCCGCGGCATCCTGGCGGCCGAGCGCACGCTCCTCAACTACGTCGGTCATCTTTCCGGCATCGCCACGCTCACCGCGCGCTACGTGGAACGCACCGCCGGCACGCGCGCCGCCATCTGCGACACCCGCAAGACCATGCCCGGCATGCGCATGCTCGAGAAGTGGGCCGTGCGCTGCGGCGGTGGCACCAACCATCGCATCGGCCTCTTCGATGCCATGCTCGTGAAGGACAACCACGTGGCCGGCCTCGCGCCCAAGGAGATGGCCGAGCGCGTGGCTGGCGCCGCAAGCGACGCACGCATGCGATCGCCGCTGCGCTTCGTGGAGGTGGAGTGCGACACGCTCGACCAGCTGCGCGCCATCCTGTCGCTTCCCGCCGGAACCGTCGACATGGTGCTCCTCGACAACATGCGCCCCGCGCAGCTTGCCGACGCGGTGCGCATGCGCGATTCCGCCGCGCCCGCCGTGCTGCTCGAGGCCTCGGGCGGCGTACACCTCGACGACGTGGCAGCCATCGCCGCCACCGGCGTCGACCGCATCTCCGTGGGCGCACTCACGCATTCCGCGCCGTGCCTCGACGTGGGGCTCGACATCGACGTCGCTCCCGCGCCCGCCGCATGAACCACGCGCACGCCGAACCCGCACCGCCCGAAGCGTGGCCCGACGCCATCGAATCCGCGCTTGCCGGCTGCAACACGCTCCGCGATGCCGTGGTCCTGCGCGAAACCGCCAGCACCCAGGACCACGCACGCGCCGCCGGCGTGGCGCCCGGCACGCTCGTCACCGCGCTCCGCCAGACCGCGGGCCGCGGACGACTCGGCCGCGCGTGGGAGGACACGCGCGATGCCGGCGTGGCCGTGACGTTCGCGCTCCCCGATGACTCGCCGGAATCGCTCGCCATGCGTTCCGCCGTGGCGGCCGCCGAAGCCGTGCGTGCGTTCGTTCCCGGCAACGCCGCCGGCATCAAGTGGCCGAATGACGTCGTGGTCGACGGCCACAAGATCGCGGGAGTCCTGGTGGAGCGCACCGCGGGCGTGGCGCTCGTCGGGATCGGCATCAACGTCGGCCAACGCGAATTCCCTCCGGAGCTCGACGCCCACGCCACCAGCATGGCCCGGCTCGGGGCGACGGTCGATCGACTCCACGTCCTCCTCGCACTGATCCGCGCGGTGGACCACGCGTTCACTGCGCCTGCAGACGCCATCTATCGGACATATTCGGAACTCGACCGCCTCTCGGGCCGCGCGTGCGCCTTCCGCACCCCTGAAGGCGTGGTGCAGGGCACGGTGCTCTCCGTGGATCCGCTCCGCGGCCTGGCGCTCGAAACCGCCTCCGGGCCGCGATTTCTGCCTGCCGCCACCACTTCGGTCGTTCCCCCGCCGTCCGGGAGCCGATATGGTGGTGGGAATGTTCCCCCCACGGACCAGGATCACTGACGGAGCGCGCGCGGGCATGGCCTGCGCGATGCCCGTCGGGACCACTGCTGTGGTTGTCATCGCCGTGCTCGCCGCGGCCAGCCTCGCGCCCGCGGCGCACGCGCAGGACCGCCGTGAACCCTCGCCGAACGCCGTCCCCGAGCTGGTTGACCAGCGTGTGGCCGACCGCAACTCGCTTGGCCATTCGCTGCGCGTGATGCAGGTGGACCTCTCGCCGCACGGCTTCGAGCGCGTCTACAAGGTGCCCGGCCGCGACGACCTCCTGATGCGCACCAACGGCGCGCTCTACGCGGTCTATAGCCAGTCCGCCTACGCGGCTGATACGCAGCGCAAGGGCGCCATCAAGGCCATCGTTCCCGCGGCCACCATCTTCTACATCGGTCGCCCGGACTTCAGCGTCATCCGCAGCACCGGCGTCCGCGACATCAGCTTCACCACGCGCGATCCGGGTGCGATGCAGATGTCCGGCAAGCGCCTCGAGAGCATGCCTGGCGTCGCGCGCCTCGACTGCACGCCGGTCGACGGTCGTGCCGGACTGGACGCGCGCGTGGACACGCACGTGGATGCCAGCACGGGCGAGCAGCGTGACCCGCGCGAGTCGCGCGCCACCGCGAGCCTGCGCACCACCGATCCGCGCGCCAACGATGCGCACACCTCGCATCCCACGCGTCCGCCGCAGGGAGTGGCACCGGACGCGGGCGCGAACCCGGCGGATGCTTCGAGCGCTCCCGATGCGCAGCCTGCCACCCCGCGCGAGTCGCGCCCCGGCTTCAACGAGCGCATCGACGAACTCATGCGCCGCGCCAAGAAGGCGCAGTAGGTCTTGGTGCGTCGCACACAGATCGGAACGATCGTCTCGCTGCTCGCACTCGCCTGCGCTGCGGTGGCCATTGCGGGCGTACGTCCGCGCGTCGAGAGCGTCCCATGCACGCCCGGCGGGGTTGCCGCCGTTCCCATCGAGCGCACGCCCGGCACGCCGTGGCCCGCGCGCGTTCCCGTGCGCATCGGCGGTCTGCAGTCGCTGGCCACGGTGATCTGGATCGGCGCCGCGGCCGATGATGGCGGGCGCTCATGGGCGCGCTCGCCGGAGCGCATCGACGCCATGCTCGTGGCCGAGATGCCGCCAATGCCCGAGCCCGAGACCGTGGGCGAGGTGTTCGCGGTGTTCGACCTTCCCGCTGCCGGGGAAGGATCCATCGAGATCGATGGCACTGCCGTGGCCGTCCGCTGGCTGCCCGCGCCGCAGCGCGTGCGTGCCGACGCTCCGGTGCTGAGCGTGCCCGCGGTCCCCTCCGACGATCGTCCGGACCCCGGCACGCCGACGGAGTACTGGCGCTGGTCGCTGGTGGCGCAGCGGCAGGGCGCGCGCATCGGCGACCCGCGCGGCGATGCGGCGGACCGCCTCTGGGCGCGGTACCTGGAGAGCATCTGGGCGGGCTCGCTGGAGCGGGTGCGGCTCACCAGCCAGGGCATCCATGCAGAGCTCTGCGAGCTGCTCACGGGCACGTCGGAGGACCTCGACGCCGGGCGCACGGTGGCCTCGTGGATCGCGCGGCCCGCGGAACTGCGCACGCTGCTCTCGATCATTGCCGACATGGACCGCAGCGACATGGATGCCGCGCAGGCCGCGCTTTCCTGGATGCGCGGCCGCTGGACCTGCACGCTGTGGGTGGAAGAGGATGCCGGCGACCGCGTCCGCGTGGCGGTGGCGAATCCCACCGGCGGCGAGCGCGTGCTGCGCGCCAACTGGGTGGTGACGGCCGGCAAGTCCGAGCCATCCGCGCTGGTGGCCGTCCCGCGCCGCATCACGCGCGCGTGGATCGATCGCCCGGCCATCCAGCCGAGCGCGGACGCCTTCGCCAACGAGCGCACGCGCAGCGAGGTCATCGAATTCACCGACGGCGACGCGCGCACGCGCGTGGCGATCGGTGCGCGCGAGTACCCGGTGAACCCGCCCGGGCTCTACTTCGGTTCGTTCGTGCCGCCGCTCTCCTTGGCCGATGCGCAGTCCGCGTCGATTGCACCGCCGGAATCCGCGTGGCGCACGTCCGCATCGTTGCGCAGGCGCGGTGGCCACTGGGAGCTCTTCATCGAGGCGTTCCGGCCCGCCGAGGCCGCCGAGCCGCAGTCCGACGAAGTGTTCCTCCGCATCGGCGATCCGCTGGACCCCACGCACGTGCTGCGCGTGGCGGCCGATGGAACACTCGAGATGAAGAGCGGCCCGGACGACGGCGTGGCCGCGGGCTTCATGGCGTGGAACGATCGCTGGCGCGCGCGCATCGAGCTCCCGGAACCGTGGCTTCCCCCGGCCGGACCGTCATCGCGGCCGTTCCTCCTCTCGCTCGAGCGCAATCCCGGTCCGCCGCATGCGCGCCAGACGGCGGGCCTTGCGCGGCCCGCGTGGCTGAAGGCGTCGGCACCGGTGCTCGTGGATCTTGGCCTCTGGGACGACTTCGGGCACTGAGGCCTGCGCGCCGCGCCACCTATACTCGGCGCGCCATGAACGAGGAGAACAACGTGCCATACGAGGCGGAAACGGCGGAGACGGCGGACGCCGCACCGCTTCCCGCTGCCGAACCCGCGCGCAAGCCGCGCGTGGTGGCGCTCCTCAACCAGAAGGGCGGGGTGGGTAAGACCACCAGCACCGTGAACCTGGGCGCCGCGCTCGCGCGCTACGGGCAGCGCGTCCTCCTCATCGACCTCGACCCGCAGTCGAACCTCTCGCTCCACTTCGGAGTGGAAAGCGGCTCCGAGCAGCGCACCATCCGCGACCTGCTGCTCGACCCCACCTGCCGCGTGGAGGACTGCGTGCAGAGCGCGCGTCCGGGCCTCGATTTCATCCCCGCCGTCACGGAACTGGCGCTGGTGGAGGGCGAGCTCGCGCAGCAGGAGGGCATGCAGTCGGTGCTGCGCTCCAAGCTGGAGCCGATCTACGGCAACTACGACGTGGTGCTCCTTGATTGCCCGCCCAGCCTCGGCGTCCTGAGCGTGAATGCGCTCACCGTGGCAGACGAGGTGTTCGTGCCCATGCAGGCGCACTACCTGCCGCTGCGCGGGCTGGAGAAATTGCTGCAGACCGTGCACCTGGTCTCGCAGGGGCTCAATCCCACCATCCGCGTCACCGGCATCCTGCTCTGCATGCACGACGGTTCGTCGAGCCACGCGCAGGCCGTGATCGGCGAGATCGAGGCGCAGCTGGCCCAGTTCCGCGCCACCGACGTGCCGTGGTCTGCCGCCACCGTGCTCGATCCGCCGGTGCGCCGCAACATCAAGCTGGCCGAGGCGCCGTCGTTCGGGCAGACCATCTTCGACTACGCGCCGCGCTGCCCGGGCGCCGACGACTATCGCCGCATCGTGAAGGGCCTGCTCGAGCGCTGGGAGCTGCCGCACGGCGAGTTCGAGGGATCGCGCCCGCGCGCGACGCGCGATGGCGAGGCAGCGCCGAGGAAGCGCGCGCGCCGTGCAGCGAAGCCTGCGAAGGCCGACGTTTCGGCGAAGACCGCCAAGAAGCACCCGGCTGGCCTGAAGGCTGCGAAGCCGGTGAAGGCCGCAGCAAAGCCTGCGAAGCCCGCGCCGAAGGCAGCCAAGGCGAAGCGCGCGAAGGGCACCACGAGTGCAAAGCCTGCAAAGTCAGTGAAGTCGACGAAGTCTGAGAAGACCAGCAAGACCTCCAAGGCCTCCAAGGCCTCCAAGTCATCGAAGCCTTCCAAGCCCTCCAAGCCCTCGAAATCGAAGCACTCCGCCAAGAAGTCCGCCGCCCGCGCCGGTCGTGGATCCGCACGGTCCGCGTCGCCGCGCGCCCTCCGCTCCGGCGGGCTCAGCCTCTGAGCGCGCGCATGGCCACACTTGCCGACGCTCTTCACCGGCAGGAGTCGCCTGCGTTTCCAACATCGCCCGCCGCGCTCCCCGCTGCATCGCCCGTGGCGATCGCCGCGCGCAACATGCGGTTCGTGTTCCTGGCCGCGCTCGCCTGCGCGTTTGTGGTGACGCATATTCCGCGGTTGGCGGTAGGTACTTCCGATTCACCCAT
>CAMBSR010000045.1 GCA_945870475.1 Phycisphaera mikurensis NBRC 102666 | reverse complement strand
GAGGCGACCGCGGCGCCCTCCGCGGCCGCTGCGCCCGCGGACGTCGGCGTTGGCCCGTTCCCCTACGGACAGTGGCTCCTCACCGGCGTGGTCGACGGACCGGCCGGCACCGAGGCCTATTTCCGCAACGCAGCCACCGGCGAGGCCCGCGTGCTGCGCGTCAACGAATCGATCGCCGAGTTCGCGTTCGTCGGGCTCGATGCCGACGCGGCGCGCATTGCGGCGGGCGGCGCCACCTACAAGGTGCGCGTCGGCGACAGCCTGGAAGCACGAGAGATGGAGGCCCGCGCAGGCGGGCAGACAGGAACACCATGAAGAAGCACTTCGGCACCATCGTCCTCGCGACCATCGCGTTCTCCGCGCCCGCCATTGCGCGCGCGCACGCCGATGCCGCATCGCAGGCCGCCGCACCGAGCATCCAGGACACGCCGGCTCCCACCACGGGCGGCATCCGCTTCGCGTTCAAGGGCCAGAGCTGGGACCAGATCCTCGACTACTTCAGCCGCACCACGGGCCTGCCGGTGGTTCGCGAGACCGAGGTGCCCAAGGGCGCCGTCGACTACATCAGCGCGCGCGCATACACGCTGCCCGAGGCGCTCACCACGCTGAACCAGCTGCTGCAGACGCAGAACGTGATGCTCCGCGTGGAGAAGGACAAGCTCTACCTGCAGAAGCTCGCGGACATGAAGCGCGAGAACATCCCCACGTTCGTGGGCGATCTCCCCGCCACCGTCACCGACGACACCATCGTCACGCTGATGCTGCCGCTGAAGACCGCGCGCGTGGCGCCCATTGCGCAGCAGCTGGGCAACCTGGTCGGCACGTACGGCTCGGTCACGGCGCTCGAGCCGCAGAACGCGCTCATCATCGTGGAGACCGGCGGCCAGGTGCGCCGCATGCTCAAGATGATCGACTCGATCGACCAGCCCGAGCCGGACAACGAGGTGCGCTTCTTCCCGCTGCGCAACGCCAAGGCCAACACCCTGCTTGCCAGCCTTTCCTCGCTGGTGGGCCAGCGCCAGGTGGAGTACGTGATCGGCGCCGACGGCAAGAAGACCAAGATCGAGGAGAGCAAGATGGAAGGGCTCTCCATGACCGCCGACGAGCGCACCAACGCCATCGTGGCGCGCGGCGTGCGCGCGCGGCTGGTGCAGCTGGCCGACGTGATCGAGCTGCTCGACGTGCCTGCCGCCGGCGGCGCTTCGGCGTCCGGCATCCCCGGTGCACCCGCGGCCGTCACGCGCAGCGTGCGCACCGTGATGCTCCGCGGCGTCACGCCCACCGAGGCGAAGGCGCGGCTCGAGGAGCTCTACGCGCAGCTTCCCAAGGAAGTGAAGCCCACCGTGCTGGCCATGGACGAGGTCGGCAAGCTGGCGATCGTCGGTCCCGCGCAGAGCGTGGCCGAGGGCGCCGCGCTCATCGAGGCGCTCGATGGCGACCGCCGCACGCCGGGCTCCGCACGGCCCGAGATCGACGCCGACCCGCAGGTGGTCACGCTGATCCCGCTCCGCAACTCCGATGCCACGAGCATCATCCCGAAGATCCGCGACCTGCAGACCCCCGCGCAGCGCAAGGCCGTCACCATCGCCACCGGACCCGATGCCCGCAGCGTCGTGGTGAGCGCACTCACCAGCGAGAGCGACCAGGTGCGACGCATCGTCGACATCCTCGACCAGGCCGGCCGCATCGAGCGCCGCACGCAGGTGCTCAAGGTCCAAAGTGCCAAGCCCGCCGAGGCCATCGCTTCTGCCAAGCGCATCGTGGCCACCGAGCAGGACCCACGCAGCCCGGACGGTGCGCTCGAGATCGCCGTCGCCTCCGACGGCCGCACGCTCACCGTCTCCGGCACGCAGGCGGCGATCGCGCGCTTTCAGCAGGCGCTCCAGCTTGCCGACCAGGCCACGGTGGTGGACCGCACCACGCGCAGCTTCGACCTGAAGTATGCGCAGGCCTCCAAGGTGGCGCCCACGCTGCAGCAGATGTCGCAGCAGATCCTGGCGCCGAAGGACGGCTCGCAGTTCACCGCACCGCAGGTGGACGCACTCGATGCGCTGCACCAGGTGCGCGTGACCGCCACCGAGGAGCAGCTGAAGACCATCTCCACGCTCGTCGACACGCTCGACCGCGCGGAGCGCACCGGCCGCATGGTGGCCGTGCGCCAGGCGAAGGCCTCGGAGCTGGCGGTCGCCGTGCGCGACCTCGTCGCCAAGACGCAGGTCAATGACCCGACGCGCGCGTTCACGCCGCCGACGGTGGAACCCATCGAGCAGACCAACTCGCTGTGGGTGGTGGGTGAGCCCGCGCAGCTCGCCGCGGTGGAGGACGTGATCCGCCAGCTCGACACCGTGACCCCCGGCCAGCTCCCGCCGCTGCGCCTCCTCCAGGTGCGCGCCGCCGATGCCGCACAGATGGCGCAGCTCCTCACCGCGCGCTACGACCAGCGCCCCGCCGACCTGCGCCGCGAGAAGCCGGTGCGCGTCGACGCCGACACCGCCACGAACACGCTGATCGTCACCGCGCACGAGGAAGTCTTCCCCGAGATCCGCGAGTTCGTCGAGGGCGTGAACCGCAGCGGCGAGAAGGACGGCCAGCGCGAGACCGTCATCATCCCGCTCAAGGTGGGACGCGCGGTGGAAGTGGCCGCGGCGCTCGACAAGCTCTACCCGCAGCCGCCCATGCCGCTCGACGCGCGTGGCCGCCCGCTGCCGCACCTCCAGAAGCAGAAGGACATCTTCGTCAGCGCCGACGCCGCCACCAACACGGTGATCGTCGAGTGCCCGGCCGACCGCAAGGCGCAGTTCGAGACCATCGTCTCGCAGCTCGACCGCATCGAGGCGGCACCGCAGTCGCAGGTCCGCACCTGGCGCATCGACCGCGGCGACCCCGAGAAGGTGGGCGCCAGCGTCCGCGCGCTCGCACAGGGCGGCGCGCTTTCCGCACCCGCGACGGGCGGCCGCAAGGCACCGGAAGTCACCGTGCAGGTGGAGACCGCGAGCCGCACGCTGATCGTCACCGGCGACGAGGCAGCCTTCGCGAAGGTGGACCAGGTCATCAAGGACCTCCAGGGCGTGCCCGAGGCCGGCTTCAAGACCTATGTCCTGAAGAGCGGCCGCACCGACCAGGTGAGTGCGCTCCTCAAGCAGGTGCTCGCCACCCGCGCGCGCCGCGAGCTTCCCGGCGGCGAGGCGCTTGTTGAGGTCACCAGCGACCGCCGCACCGGCACGCTCATCGTCAGCGCGCCGGAGAGCCTCATCGCCGTGGCCGACCAATTGGTGCAGCAGCTCGACGCCGCCCCCGCGGTGGCCGGCGCCGACACGCAGCAGGTCCGCGTGCACCCGCTCACCTTCGCCGACGCCAACCAGCTCGCGTCCGCCCTGCAGCAGGCCGCCGCGGCGATGCCGAGCCCGGTCACGCAGGACCCGATGAAGGTCTCCATCGTGCCGGCCACCGGCTCGAACGCGCTGATCCTCACCGGCATCGCGCCGGACCTCGACGCGGTCGAGAAGCTCATCGACCCACTCGACAAGAACGGCACCGCCGACACCGCGCAGGTGAAGTCGGTGATGCTGAAGCACGCGCGCGCCGAAACCATCGCGCCGCTCGTGGAGAAGCTCCTCTCCGACCGTGCCATGATGAGCCTGCGCGACATGCCGCAGCAGCTGCGCCAGGAGTACCTGCGCCGCGGCCTCGACCGTGCACCGGTGCGCGTGGCCGCGGATGCGCGCCTCAACGCCGTGATCATCAGCGGCCCACCGAGCGTCCTCGAGATCGCCGACCAGATGGTGGCCAAGCTCGATGCCGCCCCGGAGACCGTTGGCGGCACGCCCGAGGTGCGCGTCGTCACGCTCCGCAACGCCGAAGCCGCGGAGATCTCGCAGACCATCTCGCAGATGTTCGCGAACGACCCCTCCGGCGCCGCGGCACCGGTGGTCACCGTGAACGCCAGCGCCAACAGCCTGGTGATCCGCGCGACCCCCACGCAGCACGAGCAGATCCAGTCCGTGGTGCAGCAGGTTGACACCGCCGCCGGCATCTCCGGCCGCGAGATGCGTACCGTGGCGCTCGACCCGTCCCGCGGCGACGCCACGGAGCTCGCGCGCATGCTCGAGCGATCGCTCAACCGCGAGGGCCGCGGCGGCGCCGAGGTGGTGACGATCGACGAGCTGATGAAGCGTGCGCAGCAGGGATCGGAGCAGGCGCCGGAGCCGAAGTCCGCGCCGGCCGCGAAGCCCGCGACTGCGCCCGCGGCCACGCCGGCACCCGCTGCAACTCCCGCACCGGCCGCCACGCCCGCCCCCGCGCGACCGAGCCCCCGCACCGAACCCATGCAGCAGCCCTCGGCGCGTTCCGATGCCGCGCCGCGCGCGCCGCGATTCCTCGCCGCCATCCTGGCCGCCGCCGTTGCGCAGAGCACGGGTGGCATGAACCAGGCCGCCGACATCGACCAGGACGACGACACCAAGGTCACCATCACCGTCGATCGCGCCACCAACAGCCTGGTGATACTGGGCTCCAAGCGCGCCGTCGAACGTGCGCAGCGGCTTGCACAGCAGGCGCAGCAGTCGATCCCGCCGTCGGGGAGCGTGGTGCGCGTGATCCAGCTGCCGCCCGGCTCCGATCCCGAGGCCCTCCGCGAGGTGGTGCTGCAGACCATCTCCGTGATGACGCCCGCCGGCGGCCAGCCCGGCGAGCTCGCCCGCCGCGCCTCGGTGGTTGCCGATCCGCAGGGCGGCACGCTCGTCATTGCCGCACCGGAGCGCGACATCGACCAGATCATCGACGCCACCGCCAAGATCGTGGCCGGCGCCAAGGGCGCGGAGCCCGCCACCAAGCCCATCCTCCGCACGTTCACGCTCTCGCAGGCGCGCGCCACCAGGCTTGCCGCCACGCTGCAGCAGCTCTTCGGCAGCCGCCGCGGCGCCAGCCCGCTCTCCGTGCCGCAGTTCAGCGCCGACGAGCGCACCAACACGCTCATGGTCACCGCATCTTCCTCCGCCCTCAAGGAAGTGGAGGAACTGGTCACCAAGCTCGACACCGGATCGCCCGCCGCAGACATCCAGGTGAAGACCTTCGTCATGACCCACGCGCAGGCCGACGAGGCCGTGTGGACGCTGCGCCAGCTCCTCTCCGCGCGCAACGACTCGCAGGGCGTGCGCATCGACGCCGACCGCGCCGCCAACCGCCTGATCATCGCCGGCAGCGCCGACCAGCTGGCCACCGCCGCGCAGCTCATCTCCGAGCTCGACAAGCCCTCGGAGGTGCAGCGCGTCACCGAGTTCGTGACCATGAAGAACGCCGAGGCGCAGAAGGTGCGCGAGGCGCTCGGCTACTTCTACGGCCCCGACGCCGTGGATGCGCCCACCCCGGGCCGCCGCGCCGTGAGCATCGTCACCGATCCCGCCACCAACAGCCTGGTGGTGAGCGCGCCCAAGGAGGAGTGGGACGGCCTGCGTTCCATGCTTTCCAAGCTGGACAGCGAGGACTACGACTCCAACCTGCAGCTGCGCGTCTTCAGCCTCCGCCATGCGCAGGCGCAGGGCGTCTCCGCGGCCATCAACACCGCCTTCAAGGGCGACCCGCAGGAGCGCCAGCAGCGCGCCGCGGCCGCCACCGGCCCTGACGGGCGACCGATCCGCCAGGCGCCCACCTCGCTCGTGAAGGACGAGAACTGGGTGAGCGCCGTGGCCGACACCTCCACCAACACGGTGATCGTGAGCGCCAGCCGCAAGAACCTCCGAAAGATCGAGGGCATCGTCCAGCAGCTCGACGGCGAGCAGGTGGCCGGCCTCCCCTCGCCGCGCCTGATCATGGTGAAGGAAGGGCACAGCGCCACGCAGCTCGCTTCCGCGCTCCGGACCGTGTTCGCACCGCCCGAGGGCCAGCAGCGCGGAATCCGCGCGCCGCGCATCGTGCCCGACGAGACCGCCGGCACCATCATCGTGCGTGCCGAGGACAAGGACTTCAAGGAGCTCTCCGAGCTGGCCGCCACGCTCCAGGAGCTGAAGCCCGAGGCCAGCGGCTCGCTCTTCATGATCGAGCTCAAGCATCTCTCGGCCGAGGCCGCCATGCAGACCGTGAACGGCTTGGGCGTGACCTCCGCCGGCGCCACCGACCCGAAGGGCCGCGTGGTGCGCGGCCCGGTGAAGGTGTTTGCCGTGCCCGGCCGCAATTCGCTGGCGGTTGCAGCGCTTCCCGAGGACCGCGCGCTCATCGCCGACCTCGTGAAGGGCATCGACACCGAGCCCACGTGGGCGCAGAGCGAGGGCGAACTGGTGCGCCTCTCCAAGGCTGCCGCGCCCGCCGTGGCCGCCACGCTCCAGAAGATGATCGACACCGCCGCCGCGCCGGGCGCCTCCACGCTCGCGAAGGCGCTCCAGGAGCAGGTCCGCCGCCTGCGCGTCCACCGCGACGGCGCGCTGACCCCCGACCTGGTGCTCGACCTCACCAAGCCGCTCAAGCTGGTGGCCGACGACAAGACCAACTCCATCATGGTCACCGGCGCCAAGGAGAACGTCGCTGCCGCGCGCGAACTCATCGGCATGCTCGATGACGTTCCCACGACCGGTGCCGTGACGATGCGCATCCTGCCGCTCGTCAACATCGACGCCGACGAATTCGCCAAGGTCATCAAGGAGCTCTTCGCCCAGGGCAAGGCGCTCGGCAAGATCCCGGGCACCACGCTCACCGGCGCGCCGCAGGGCGACGTCGGCAAGGCGCTTGCCGACGACTTCGCCATGACCGTCATCGAGCGCACCAACACGGTGATCGTCGCCGGCCGCGACGAGGCCGTGGCGCTGGTCGAGGCCATGCAGCAGCGCCTCGACACCGTGGACGCGTCGCCCGCCTCCAGCGTGCGCAGCTTCCCGCTCGCGCGCGCCGGTGCCAGCAGCGTCACGCAGCGCCTGCAGACGTTCTTCGATGCCCAGGCGCAGCAGAAGAACTTCCGCCCCGAGGACAAGGTCCGCATCGTGGCGGACGACCGCACCAACACGCTCGTGGTGAGCACCTCGCAGCGGAGCTTCATCGTCCTGGAGGAGCTCCTCAAGCAGCTCGACCGCGAGATCCCCGCCGACCTGCGCGAACTCAAGCTCGTGCAGCTCGAGCACGCCAGCGCCACGCGCCTGGCACCGCTCATCCAGCAGCTCATGGACTCGCGCCTCGATCGCCTGAAGGCCGTCGAGCCGCGCGCTGCCGACCTGCAGAAGGTGACCGTCCTGGCCGACGAGCAGGCGAACTCGCTCCTCATCTCGGGCGGCGCCGACGCGTTCGACGTGATCAAGGGCATCGTGAGCCAGCTCGACACGCTCGACCGCGAGGAGATCGCGCCGCTCCACGTGCTGCCCATGAAGCGCGGCAACCTCGACCGCGTGGCCACCGCCGTCAACCAGATCATGGAGCGCCGCTACGCGGACCTCCCGCAGACGGTGGCCAAGCGCGCCCGGCCGCTGGTCATGACCGACCCGCGCTCCAACTGCCTGCTGATCGCCGCCACGCAGCCCGACTTCGACGACATCAAGGGACTCGTCGACCGCATCGAGGAGCAGCCCACCGACCCGGCCGTGGCGCTCCACGTGATCCCCGTGGTGGGCGTCCGCGTCGAGACCATCGCGCCGCGCCTGCAGACGGTGATGCGCGAGCGCCTCGCCACGCTCGGCGAGACGGCGCGTCCCTCGGACCGCATCTCCATCGAGAGCGACCTGGCCACCAACACGCTCATCGTGGCCTCGAGCCAGGAGAACGCGGAGATCATCAAGCAGCTCATCGGCGACCTGAAGGCCGTGGGCAAGGACACCGCGTTCACCCGTGATTTCCAGACCATCCAGCTCAAGAAGAGCCGCGCCGCCGACATCGTGCAGATGCTCGACAACATGTACGTGCGCGAGGAGAACCGCCGCCGCGGCAACGACAGCGTGCGCGCCATCGTCGACGGCCGCACCAACGCGGTGATCCTCTCCGGCGCCGCCACCGACATCACCACGATGAGCAAGATCATCAACGACCTCGAGGCGTCCAAGCCGCTCGAGGTGGTGGAGATCAAGTACGTGCGCCTGAAGAGCGCCAACGTGCTCGAGCTCATCAGCCTGATCGACAGCGTGCTCTCCGGCAACTCGCTCGCCGCGCGCGGCGCGCAGGCCGCCACCGTGGTGCGCTACCTGAAGCAGATCCCGGGCATGGAGGTGGAGAGCGCGGAGATGGAGATCAACGCCGCCGTGCGGCAGTCGATCAGCCTCACCCCCGACATCCGCTCCAACACCGTGATCATCCGCGCGCCCAAGGACTCGATGGCGCTGGTCGAGAAGATGATCGAGGACCTCGACAAGGACGACAGCTCCGCGCAGAACGTCCGCGTGATCCGCCTGGCGCACGCCGAGGCCGAGAGCATCCTGGAGATCCTCAACGAGCTGTTCCGCCTGCGAAAGCAGGGGAATCTCTACGTCCTGAAGCCGCGCGAGGGCGGCGGGCAGCCCGCCGACGGCGCCGCCCCGGCCACCGCGCCCGAGAGCGCCGGCAAGAGCACCACCATCGCGGGCCTCGAGCTCAACGTGGTGCCCGACGACCGCCAGGAACTCTCCATCACCGTCGACCCGCGCACCAACAGCCTGCTGGTGAGCGGCACGCCCAACTACCTGGGTGCCGTGGAGAAGGTGATCAAGGAGCTCGACACCGACCAGTTCGGCAACCGTGACCAGCACGTGGTGCGCCTGAAGAACGCCACCGCCACGGAGATCGCGCAGACCCTCACCAAGTTCGCCGACGGCGAGCGCCAGAAGCTGCTCGAGGCCTACGGCGACAACCGCCAGGCCGCGGCCAGCCGCCTGCTCGATGCGCAGGTCACCGTGGTGGGCGACCAGAAGTCGAACACCGTGCTCCTCACCGGCAGCCCGCGCTACGTGGAGAAGCTCAAGGGCATGATCTCCGAGCTCGACGTCGACCCGCCGCAGGTGCTCATCCAGGTGATGCTTGCCGAAGTCACCATCAACAGCGCCGAGGACATCGGCCTGGAGTTCACCCGCGTCCAGATCGGCGACGGCTACTACGGCGCCGGCGGATTCGGCCTCGACAAGGGCGCGTTCGCCGACGGCGCGCCGCAGGTGCCCGGCCTCCTGGGCCTCGCGCCGGCCATGTTCGCGGGCGTCACCGGCCTCCCCAACATCGCGGTGGGCGGCCCGGACTTCGACCTCCTCATCAACGCGCTCGCCTCGCAGAACCGCGTGCAGCTCCTCTCCAACCCCAGCGTCATGGTGGCCAACAACACCGAGGGACGCATCCAGGTGGGCGAGAGCATCAGCGTCCCGCAGGCGGTCACCGTGAGCGCCGCCGGCCAGCAGAGCGCGGTCCGTTCGGAGGAGGTGGGCGTGATCCTCTCGGTCACCCCCTCCATCAACCCGGACGGCTTCGTGAAGATGGCCGTGGAGCCCGAGATCAGCCGCCTGAGCCGGCAGACCGTCGACATCTCCGAGACGTTCCGCAGCCCCATCATCGAGCGTCGCCGCGCCAACACCACGGTCACCGTGAAGGACGGCGAGACGGTGGTGATCGGCGGGCTCATCAACGACCGCTACGAGCGCACCGACAAGAAGATCCCGCTCCTCGGCGACATCCCGATCCTCGGCATGGCGTTCCGCCAGAAGGCGGAGAACACCGTCAAGACCGAGCTCCTGATCGTGCTGCGCCCGCACGTGGTGCGCACCCCGCAGCGCATGAAGGAGATCACCAACGAGACCGTGGACCGCATGACGCTCCAGCCCGGCCTCAAGGACCAGATCCGCGACGCGCAGCTCAAGGGCATGCAGGGTCGCTTCAACGAGAAGGGCGAGTACGTCAACCCGATCGGGGCGCCCTCCGAGGCCCCGGACGTCGACGGCGATGCACCGATGGCGCCCATGAAGGGCACCACCGAGGAGCCACCGCCCGCGCCGCCGATGAACGACACCGGCACCGCGCCGGCGTCACCCGCTCCTGCTCCCGCCACGGGCACGCCGCCCGGGAAGAAGGCTCCATGATGCATGTTCCCTCCGTTGCATCGTTGGCCGCTGCAACGTGCGCATGCGTGCTCCTCGCCGGCTGCGAGACCGTCTCCTCCGAGACCTCGGACGGCCGTCCCATGCCGCCCGCCGTGCGCAAGGCGCAGCGTGCTCCGGACGACGCGCCCATCAACGCACTCAGCCTGACGTTCGAGCCGAAGCCCGGCGACAGCGACGGCAACAACCGTCCTGACCAGATCACCCTCACCCTCTACCTGTTTGCGCGGCCCTATCCGGCGCCCACCTGGCGCGATGGGCAGTTCGTGGTCTCTGCGTACCGCAGCGGCACCGCCGGCAGCCCATCCGCACCCGGCACCAAGCCGTTCCACGTGTGGACCATCGAGACGCGCGACCTGAATCTCGGCCGCTTCCGCAACCTGATCGGCGACGGCTACCGATTCCAGCTCTCGCTCCTCGACCAGGGCGGCACCGATCGCATTCAGGGCAACTCGCTCGACTTCACCGTCTGCTTCCGTCCTGTCAGCGGTGGCGCGCCGGTGTGGTCGGATGGCGCACGCGCGATGGTCTTCGAGCCGATGCGCGTGGGCGAGTCGCGCTGAGCGCGCATTGCACGCTGATGCAAAAACGCGAACGCCCGGCGCGAGGCCGGGCGTCGTGAACTGGGGAACTAGGATTCGAACCTAGACAAACTGAGTCAGAGTCAGTTGTGCTACCGTTACACCATTCCCCAACGGGTGTCGGAAGGATTCTACCGCGGCCCGGGCTGCCGGGGAAGCGGCCGCGCGCCGTTGATAAGGCGATGCGGACGCAGCGAATGCGGCCATGCGAGCCAGCCCGTGAGTGACCACGAACGCGTCGTTTCGTCGCCGGATCAGGGCGCCGGCGGCGTGCGAGCGGGCCCTGGCGTGGCACTGGGCTGCGGTGCCGGCTGCGGGCGGATCGCCTTGCGGACGGCCTCGTCGGCCTGCACGCGGCGCTCGAGCTCTGCGATGCGGGCACGCGCCTTGGCGAGCTCATCCTGCATGGCCGGATCGCTCGGTGCGGCGGCGGGTGCCTGCTGCGCCACCGGTGCGGGCGCCGGCGCAGGCTTCGGTTCCGGCGCAGGTGCCGGCTTCGGCTCGGGTGCCGGCTGCGCCACCGCGACCGGTTCGGGTGCGGGCTCTGCCTTCGGCTCCGGCGTCGGTTCCGGTGCCGGCTGCACGGCCGCCACCGGCAGCGGTGCGGGCGCTCGTGCGGGTTCGCCCGAGGCCATGGCCGGTGCCACCTCGTTCATTTCCCCGACGGCACGCACCATGTGCTTGGGCTCCCACGCGGCGAGCGTCACGAACGCATCGCGCAGCTGGCCCGCGCGCACCACCGTGACCGTGATCGTGTCGCCCGGCGCAGCAGCGCGGACGATGGCGCGGATCGCTTCCGGCGAAGCATCGTTCGAGCCGTTGACCATGACGATCACGTCATGCGCCATGATGCCGGCCTTGGCAAGCGGCAGGTCGGGAATGACGTTCGCCACGTAGGTGCACTTGCTGCCCGTGGCCTCGGTGTGCTCTGCGTGCATGTGGGCCAGGGTTCCGGCGGGCACCGCTTCGAGCCGACCGCCGAGCATGGCCTTCGGCGGCGTGAGCTGCGTGCCGTCGGCCAGGCGGTAGCCCGCGGGCGCCGCGGCCGGGTCTCCGTGCTGCGGCGTCCAGGTGGGCGGCATGTCGAGTCGCTCGATGACGGCGCCGGACTCGTCGACCACCGCCACGTGGTTGCCCTTGCGCACCACGTGGTCGGCAGGCACGGGGTGACCGTCCATGAAGATCTCGATGCGGTTGTCCTTGAAGGCGCGAAGCTCCCAGTGATGCGCGCGGCCGTCCCGGGTCGGGATCGCGGTGTCGGTGGTGAGGGCCACCGTGGACGTGGCACCGGCGGGAGGAGCGGCGTTCACGGCTGGGGCGGGCGTGGTCTCGGCGGGTTGCTCCGCTGCGGCCTGCTGCGGAGCGGTCTCAGGCGTCATCTCGGGCGCGCCCGGCGCCGATCCATCCGTCACTTCCGGTCCGGGGCCGGCACAACCAGCCAGGGCGATCACGACGGAGCAGCTCGTTCCCAGGATCTTGCGCATGGGTCGAATCATACAAGCGGCTATCTTCACGCCCCGTCGGACGCGTCGCATGGCCCCTCGCCTCTCCATCCTCCTCCTCGCTGCCGCGCTCCTGGCCTCGCTGCCGAACGCCGCGTGCACCGAGCGCGCCGGAAGCGACGTGGCC
>CAMBSR010000044.1 GCA_945870475.1 Phycisphaera mikurensis NBRC 102666 | reverse complement strand
AGGACAACGCCTTCGGGGCCCGTGCAGCAGTTGCCGCACATGGTGCATTCGAAGCGGAGGCCGTCGCGGTACCAGGGCTCGCCCTTGCCGGGCGCAGTGGGAGACATGCAGTCATCGTAGGGCCACGCGCGCGCCGGCACGCGTAGGTGCAGATCCGCGTGTGCGGGCGCAGATGCACATCGCCCCCGGCGCGAGGCCGGGGGCGATGGTGGGTTTCATGAATGGTGGCTAGGCGGTGCTGGCCGGCGGTCAGTCGCCGGGTTCCTCTTCGGCCCCGAACTCCCCGCCCGTCTCGGCGCCGGCGCGGAGCGCCTCGCTGAGTCCGGCCAGGGTCTCCTGGCTGATGGTCGAGGCGAACTCGGGGCTCTCGGCGCCCAGTTCCTCGGCCTCGTCGCGCGCCTCGGCCAGGTAGGCCTCGTCGCTCGTCTCGTCGCCTTCCGGAACATCCACGAGCTTGGCAACGCGGATGTTCTGGTAGTCCTCGCAGCCCGTGCCGGCGGGGATGAGGTGACCGAGGATGACGTTCTCCTTGAGGCCGCGGAGCTCGTCCGTGGCGCCCGCGAGGGCCGCCTCGGTGAGGACCTTGGTGGTCTCCTGGAAGCTGGCGCCCGACAGGAAGCTCTCGCTCTGCAGCGAGGCCTTCGTGATGCCGAGGAGGAGCGTCTTGTAGGTGGCCGACTTCGGCTTGCGCGTCTTGGCCTCCTTGCCGCCCTTGTCCTTGGCCAGGGCGTTCTGCTCCTTGACCTCTTCCTTGGTGGCCAGGCCGCCGATCGGAAGATCGGTGTCGCCCGAGTCCTCGATCCGGAGCTGTCCGGCGAGGGCCTCGTTGCGGGCCTTGAGCTCGAAGCGCTCGACCACCTGGTTGGGCAGGAAGTCGCTGTCGCCCGGCGTGGTCACGCGGACCTTGCTGAGCATCTGGCGGAGGATGGTCTCGATGTGCTTGTCCGAGATCACCACGCCCTGCAGGCGGTAGACGTTCTGCACCTCATCGAGCATGTAGGTGTAGAGCGCTTCCTCGCCCTTGATGCGGAGGATGTCGGCCGGCACCTGCGGGCCTTCGGTCAGCGCATCGCCCGAGTCCACGTTGTCGCCGGTGTGCACGCGGAGGTGCTTGCCCTGCGGGACGTGGTGGTCGAACTCCTCGCCGCTGTCGGCGATGACGCGGATGGTCATCTTGCCCTTGCGCTTGTCGCTCAGGAGCTCCACGCGTCCGCCGATCTCGGCGAGCACCGCCGGGTCCTTCGGGTTGCGGGCCTCGAAGAGCTCGGTGACGCGGGGCAGACCGCCGACGATGTCGGCGCTGCGGCCGGCTTCCTTCGGCTGGACCGCGATCGCCTGGCCGGCCTTGACCTTGTCGCCCTCGGAGACCGAGATACGGGCCTTGGCGGGAAGGTGGTGGAAGTCCAGGATGGCGCCCGAGTCGTCGACGATGGTGATCTGCGGGTGCTTGTCACCGGTGTGCTCGGTGATGATGCGTTCCTGCGTGGTACCACGGGTCTCGACCTTGACGGTCTGGCCCTCGATGACGTCCTCGAACTTCACGACGCCGGACTTCTCGGCGAGGATCAGGGTCTTGGTCGGATCCCACTGGACGAGCGCCTGTCCGCGCTTCACCTGGTCGCCGTTGCGGACCACGATGGAGCCGCCGTACGGGACCTTGTGGTGCTCGAGCTCGCGGCCCTTCGCATCGTTGATGCGGATGATGCCGTTCTTCTTGAGCGCCACGAAGGCGGTGGTGCCGTCGGGCAGGGTGGTCTCGACCTCGTTGCAGTCCACCACTTCCACGGTGCCGGCGTTGGTCGCCTTGTGCACGGTGTCCTGGATGCTGCTGAGGGCGATGCCGCCGGTGTGGAAGGTGCGCATCGTGAGCTGGGTGCCGGGCTCGCCGATGGACTGTGCCGCGATGATGCCGACCGCCATGCCCCGTTCCACCGGCTGGCCGGTGGAGAGGTCCATGCCGTAGCAGCAGCCGCAGACGCCGCGAGCGGTCTCGCAGGTGAGCGGGCTGCGCACGTGCACGGTGGTGATGCCGAGGTCCTCGATCTCGCGGGCGATGGCGTCCGTGATGATCTGGTTCTTGGCGACCACGGTGCGGTCGGTGCGCGGGTCGACGATCGCCTGGAGGGCGGTGCGGCCGCGGATCTGGTCCTTCAGCGGGACATCCACCTCGTCGCCCTTGAACAGGGCGCGCTTGGGGACGCCGGCCTTGGTGCCGCAGTCGTGCTCGATGACGGTGACCGACTGCGCGACGTCGCAGAGCTTGCGCGTCAGGTAGCCGGAGTCCGCCGTCTTGAGCGCGGTGTCGGCCAGTCCCTTGCGGGCGCCGTGCGTTGAGGCGAAGTACTCGAGCACCGTGAGGCCTTCACGGAAGTTCGAGATGATGGGCGTCTCGATGATCTCGCCGCTCGGCTTGGCCATGAGGCCGCGCATGCCGGCGAGCTGCTGCATCTGGTTCCGGTTGCCACGGGCTCCGGAGTCGGAGAACAGGTAGACGGGGTTCAGGTACTTGGCACCGGCCTTCGACGGGTTCTCCTTCGTGCCGATCTCCACCTCGAGCCCGGTGTTGGGATCGCGGCGGTCGTTCTTGAAGGTCTCCATGCTGCTGTCGGAGATGTCGTTGCGGCACTTGGCCCAGAACTCGAGCACCTGGTTGCGGCGCTCGGTGTCGGTGATGGCACCGTTCTCGTAGCTGCGCATGACCTTGAGCACGCGCTTCTCGGCGTCCTCGATGATGCGCTCCTTGTCCGCGCTGATGCGGAGGTCGGTGATCGCGAACGAGAGGCCCGAGATGGTGGAGTAGCGGAAGCCGACTTCCTTCATGTTGTCGAGCAGGTCGATGGTGTCCGACTTGCCACGGCGGTTGAAGGTGTCGTCGATGACGCGGGCGGCGCCCTTCTTGCTCAGGGAGCAGTTGTAGAAGGGCATGCCGTCCGGCAGGATCTCGTTGAAGATCAGGCGGCCGAGCGTGGTGACCACGCGGCGGCTCTCCGGGAGCTTCTTCGGCTGGTCCTTCTCCTTCTCGACGCTCTCGCTGAAGCGCTCGAGGCGGATGTCGATCCAGTCGTGCAGGTCGATGGCCTTGGTCTCGTAGGCGAGCAGCGCCTCGGCCAGGTCCTTCATGCGGCGGATGCCGCCCTGCTCGGTGGGCTTGTCCTTGAAGCCGACCGTGAGGAAGTACACGCCCATGACGATGTCCTGGGACGGGCTGACGATCGGGTTGCCGTTCGCCGGGCTGAAGATGTTGTGGATGGACATCATCAGCACCTGCGCCTCGGCCTGTGCCTCGACGCTCAGCGGCAGGTGGACCGCCATCTGGTCACCGTCGAAGTCGGCGTTGTAGCCGGTGCAGACGAGCGGGTGGATCTTGATGGCGTTGCCTTCGACGAGCACCGGCTCGAAGGCCTGGATGCCCATGCGGTGCAGGGTGGGGGCGCGGTTCAGGAGAACCGGGTGGTTCTTGATGACCGTCTCGAGGATGTCCCACACCTCGGCGTCGCGACGCTCGAGCATGCGCTTGGCACTCTTGATGGTGTCCGCCAGGCCCTGTTCCTTGAGCTTGCGGATGATGAACGGCTGGTACAGCTCGAGCGCGATCTTCTTCGGGAGGCCGCACTGCCAGAGCTTGAGCTCCGGGCCGACCACGATGACCGAGCGGGCCGAGTAGTCGACGCGCTTGCCGAGCAGGTTCTCGCGGAAGCGGCCCTGCTTGCCCTTGATCATGTCGGTGATCGACTTGAGCGGGCGGTTGGAGCTGCCGAGCACCGGGCGGCGGCAGCGGCCGTTGTCGAACAGTGCGTCGACGGCCTGCTGCAGCATGCGCTTCTCGTTGCGGATGATGACCTCGGGGGCATTGAGGTCCATCAGCTTCTTGAGGCGGTTGTTGCGGTTGATGATGCGCCGGTAGAGGTCGTTCAGGTCGCTGGTGGCGAAGTTGCCGCTCTCCAGCATGACCAGCGGACGCAGGTCGGGCGGGATGACCGGGACGACGTCCAGGACCATCCAGGTGGGATCGTTCGGGCTCTTGCGGATGGCCTCGACGATCTTCAGGCGCTTGGAGAGGTCCTTCTGCTTCTGCTTGCTCTTCGTGTTGAAGAGGTCCTCGCGGAGCTTGACGGCCTCGTCATCGAGGTCGAGCTTCATGGGGGAGAGCAGCTCGCGGACCGCCTCCGCGCCCATCATGGCGGTGAAGGTGCCGTGGCCGTACTTCTCGAGGGCGCCGCGGTACTCGTCCTCGGTCAGCATCTGCTTGAACTCGAGGTCGGTGCTGCCCGGGTCGGTGACGACGTAATCCTGGAAGTAGACGACCTTCTCGATGTCGCTGGTCTTGACGGCGAGGAGGTTGCCGAGGCGGCTCGGCATGGCCTTGAAGTACCAGATGTGGACGATCGGCGCGGCCAGGTTGATGTGGCCCATGCGCTTGCGGCGCACGCGGCTGTGCGTCACCTTGACGCCGCAGCGGTCGCAGATGATGCCCTTGTACTTGGTGCCCTTGTACTTGCCGCAGGCGCACTCGAAGTCGCGCTCCGGGCCGAAGATCCGCTCGCAGAACAGGCCGTCGCGCTCGGGACGGTAGGTGCGGTAGTTGATCGTCTCGGGCTTCTTGACCTCGCCGAAGCTCCAGCTGCGGATGTCGTTCGGGCCCGCGAGGGTGATCTTCACGGCGCCGATGTCGTTCACGCGGTCGTAGACGTTCTCAGACATGTCTTTGCTCGCTTTTCTGTCCGCCTGCGGGGCGGGGATGCGGTCGTTCGGTCGGTGGCGGCCCGTGGGGGCCGGTTGCTAGCGCGTTGGTTGCCGGCCGCGCGCCCGATGGGCGCGCGGCCGGTTCATGTCGTGGTCAGTCGAGGATGGGACGATCGTCGCCCGAGAGCTTCTCGAGCTGGATGTTCATCGCCAGACCCTTGATCTCGTGGCAGAGGACGTCGAACACGACGGGCATGCCCGCCTCCAGGGTGTTCGTGCCCTTGACCATCGAGTCGTAGATCTTGGTGCGTCCCTCGACGTCGTCGCTCTTGACGGTGAGGAGTTCCTGCAGGACGTAGGCAGCGCCGTACGCCTCCAGGCCCCACACTTCCATCTCGCCGAAGCGCTGGCCGCCCGTGCGTGCCTTGCCGCCCAGCGGCTGCTGGGTGATCAGGCTGTACGGACCCGTGCTGCGGGCGTGGATCTTGTCGTCGACGAGGTGGTGCAGCTTCAGGATGTACATGAAGCCGACCGTGGTCTTCTGCTTGAACGGCTCGCCCGTGCGGCCGTCGTACAGCTGGACCTTGCCGGTCGCCGGCATGCGGGCGAGCAGCTCGCGGGGAGTGCCCGGTTCCTTGCCGGTCTTCTCGAAGGTGTCGAGGCGCTGGGCCACGTGCTTGTTGGCGTCGCTGACGGTCTCGAAGATCTCGGCCTCGGTCGCGCCGTCGAAGACGGGCGTGAGCGCCTGGAACCCGAGCACCTGCGCCGCCCAGCCGAGGTGGACCTCGAGGATCTGGCCGACGTTCATGCGGCTCGGCACGCCGAGCGGGTTCAGGAGCACGTCGACGGCAGTGCCGTCCTCGAGGAAGGGCATGTCCTCCTCGGGAACGATTCGGGCGATGACGCCCTTGTTGCCGTGGCGGCCGGCCATCTTGTCACCCACCGAGAGCTGGCGCTTGGTGGCGACGTAGACCTTGACCATCTCGAGCACGCCCGAGGGGAGCTCGTCGCCACGCTTCATGTGGCCGACCTTGCGCTCCTTCTCGACCGAGATTCCCTGGATGCGCGGCCAGAACTGGCCGTAGGTCACCAGGGCGGCGTCGCGCGCCTCCTTGGAGCCCTTCATCCACTTGTCGGAGAAGTTCTGGATCTGCTCGAGGATGACCTCGTCGATGTCGCTGGCGCCCACCTTCTGGCGGGTGCTCGGGTCGACCATCTCGGCGCCGAGGGCGGCGTTGACGAGCTGGACCATCTGCTTGAAGAGCGAGATGGCCTTCTTGTCGAGCTGCTCCTCGAACTCGGAGATGTCCTTCTTCAGCTGCTTCTTCTGCTCCTCGTTGAGGTGCATGCGGCGGCTGAAGCGCTTGGCGCCGATCACGACGCCCTCGGTGCCTGCCGGCACCTCGAGCGAATCGTTCTTGACGTCCTCGCCCGCGCGACCGAAGATCGCGTGGAGGAGCTTCTCTTCCGGGCTGAGCTCGGACTTCGACTTCGGGCTGACCTTGCCGACGAGGATGTCGCCGGGGCCGACGCGTGCGCCGATGCGGATCACGCCGAACTCGTCGAGGTTGCGCAGCATCTTCTCGGAGACGTTCGGGATGTCCGCGGTGAACTCCTCGCGGCCGAGCTTGGTCTCGCGAATCTCCACCTCGAAGCTCTCGATGTGGATCGACGTGAACACGTCGTCCTTCACCAGGCGCTCGTTGATGACGATGGCGTCCTCGAAGTTGTAGCCGTCGAACGTGTTGAACGCCACGAGCGCGTTCTTGCCGATGGCCAGCTCGCCCATCTTGGTGGACGCGCCGTCGGCGATGATCTCGCCGGCCTTGACCTTCTGCCCGGGCTTGACGACCGGACGCTGGTTCTGGCAGGTGCGCTCGTTGAGGCCCGCGAACTTGCGGAGCTCGTACTCGTCGGCGTTGTCGATGATGATGCGCTGGCTGTCGACGAACGTCACGATGCCGCCGCGCGCAGCCTTCACGATCATGCCGGAGTGGGTTCCGACCACGCGCTCCATGCCCGTGGCGACGCACGGCGGGTCGCTCTTGACGAGCGGCACTGCCTGGCGCTGCATGTTCGAGCCCATGAGCGCGCGGTTGGCGTCGTCATGCTCGAGGAAGGGGATCAGCGAGGCGCTGACGCCGACGATCTGCTTGGGGCTGATGTCGACGAACTGCACTTCCTCCGGCTCCACCAGGACCAGGTCGACGTCGTTGGACTCGTCCTTGTCGGTGCGCTTGCGGGCCAGCACCTTCTCCAGCTTGGTGTTGCGGATGTTGGCGATCTTGCCTTCGGCGTTCATGGCGTCCGAGGGCGCCAGGATGTGCTTGAGCTCCTCGTCGGCGCGCAGCTTGACGACCTTGCCGCTCACCTTGCCGTTGCGGACCTCGCGGTACGGGGTCTGCAGGAAGCCGTAGTCGTCGATCTCGGCGTAGATGCCGAGCGACGCGATGAGGCCGATGTTGGTGCCTTCCGGCGTCTCGATGGGGCAGATGCGTCCGTAGTGCGAGATGTGCACGTCACGCACCTCGAAGCCGGCGCGCTTGCGGTTGAGGCCGCCCGGCCCGAGGGCGGAGAGGCGGCGCTCGTGCACCAGCATCGACAGCGGGTTCGTCTGGTCGACGACCTGCGAGAGCTCGCTGCGGCCGAAGAAGAACTCGATGGCGCTGGAGATGCTCTTGGAATTGACCAGGTCGGCGATCTTGGTGATCTCGCCCGGCTCCTTGACGCTCATGCGCTCCTGGACGGTGCGCTTGAGCTTCAGGAAGCCCTTGCGCATCTCCTCGGTGGCCAGCTCGTCGAGCGTGCGGAGGCGGCGGTTGCCCAGGTGGTCGATGTCATCGACGAACTGGTCCTTGGCCTTGCCGCGCAGGTCGAGCATGTAGCGGATGACCGCGAGGAAGTCCTCGGCGCGGATGCGCTGCATTTCCTCGCCGACCTTCTTGTACTTCGGGTCGTGCTCGAACTTGCGGTTCATGCGGAACCGGCCGACGCGGCCCAGGCGATAGCGGCTGTCGTCGAAGAACTTCTCCTCGAAGAGCTTGCGGGCCTTGTCGACCTGCGGCGGGTTGCCGGGACGGAGGCGACCGTAGATCTTGAGCAGGGCGGCCTCGTGCTCGCTGACCTCGGCGAGGAAGTCCAGCTTCTCCTCGGCGAGGGTGTTGAGGATGAGCGAGTCGCCGGGGTTGGCGACCACGCGCACGCTCTTCAGGTTGCTGGCCAGGATGTTCTCCAGGCCCTTCTCGCCGAGCTGTGCGCCGACGCGGCAGAGTTCCTCGCCGGTCTCGCTGTCGATGATGAGTTCCGCCGAGTAGTGGTTCGGCGTGAGCTTCTTGGCGGCCAGGTCCTCGACCTCGTAGAACGCGTCGAGGATCTGCTCCGTGGTGGAGTACTTCTCGTCGAGGGCGCGCAGGAAGGTGGTGGCCGCGAGCTTCGTGCTCTGGTCGATTCGCATCGCCAGCACGTCCTTCTTGGTCACCTCCAGCTCGATCCACGAGCCGCGCTCGGGGATGATGCGGCTCGAGTGCAGCGGGCGATCGCCGATGCGCGACGCGACGCTGAAGTCGACACCGGGCGAGCGGTGCAGCTGGCTCACGATGACGCGCTCGGCGCCGTTGACGATGAACTCGCCGCCGCCCATCATGATCGGGATGTCGCCGAGGTAGATGTCTTCCTCGGTGATCGGCTCGCCTTCACCCTTGGTGAGGCGAACGGTGACGCGCAGCGGACGACCGTAGGTCAGTCGCAGCTCGCGGCACTCGTCGGGCGTGTAGCGCGGCTCCTCCAGCCGGTAGCGGAGGTAGTCCAGGCGCATCGCCATGTCATAGGACTCGATGGGGAAGATCTCGCGGAGCAGGGCCTCGAGTCCCTTGTGGGGATCTCGCTGCGCCGGTTCCTTCTTCAGCTGGAGGAAGCGGTCATACGCCTCCTGCTGGACCTTCATGAGATCGGGGACGGGATCGGCTTCGCCGCGCTTCTTCGAAAAATCGCGGATGGTCTTTGTCGACATGGTGTGATCGCCTCTCGTTCCAAAAGCGAAAGAACGCGTACAGTGCCCTCACGGGCCCTCTGCGTGTCAGCTGATTTGATGAATTGGTGGTGCCGCCGCCAAGATGGAAAATCGTACCCAAATCCCGGCGGGGCGGCAACCTATCGGCTTGATCTTGGCACGCGCTTTGCAGGAATATCCATATTGTGTTATCGGGCATAGGGAAGCGTGCCGGGTCGTTCTTCCGTTACCGGTGCTCGGAGGACAAAAACACACGAGCCCGGCGCAAGGCCGGGCTCGTGGGAACGGTTGGGTGACAGGGCGGGGTCTTACTTGACCTCGACCTTGGCGCCGGCGGTCTCAAGGGCAGCCTTGAGCTTGTCGGCGTCTTCCTTGGAGATCTTCTCCTTGACGGCCTTCGCGTCGGCCAGGCCGAGGCCGGTGGCCTCGCGCACGACCTTGATGACGTTGATCTTGTTCGCGCCGGCTTCCTTGAGGATGACGTCGAACTCGGTCTGCGCTTCAGCGGCCGGAGCAGCGTCGCCAGCCGGGGCGGCCATCATCATGCCACCGCCAGCGGCGGCTTCGATGCCGTAGGTGTCCTTCATGTAGTCCGCGAGGTCAACCGCGTCCTTGAGGGACAGGGCGGCGATCGAGTCGCCGAGGGTCTTGATCTTCGCTTCGAACGTCTTGGTTTCAGTGTCAGACATTGTGAACTCCAATTCACTTGATGTACCTCCGATAGGAACCGGAACACCCGGTTTTTAACCCGCGAACGGGCCAGTCGGACGGTGGATGGACAGAAAGATGTATGCCGGTCAGCCGGCGATGGCAGTGATGGTCTCGCCCTTTTCGAGGCGCGACTCGACTTCCTTGACGATGCCCATGACGCGGCCACCCGGGCCCTTGACGGCACCCATGAGGTTGCGCGCGGGGGAGAGCACGAGGGTGACGACGTTGGCCTGGGCCTCCTCCTTGGTCGGCATCTTGCTGAGCTTGTGCACGCCGGCCGGGCCTTCGTACACGACGCCCTCGAGGATGGCGGCCTTGAAGACGAACTTCTCGACGCCCTTGGCCCACTTGACCAGGTCTCGCGCGAGGTCAATCACGCTGTCCTGGCTGTAGACGAGGGCGGTCGGTCCGCTCAGGTGCGCGCCGAGCTGCTCGAGCGCTCCGCCCTTGAAGGCCTCGCGTGCGAGCGTGTTCTTGACGACAGCGACCTTCACGCTCTTGCGAGCGAAGTCGTTGCGCATCTTGTTGGTGGCGGAAGCGTCGAGACCACGGATCTCGACGAGCACCGCACCTTCGACGCCGGAGAACCGATTGCGGTACTCCTTGACGATCATGTTCTTGACTGGCTTGGACATGGCTGTTGCTCCTGGGAATTCCGGTCGGTCAGACCGAGACCGGGACGCCGGGGCTCATGCATGCCGCGACGACGCACTTCTTGACGTAAAGACCCTTGGCAGACGAAGGCTTGGCCTTCAGGATGGTCTGCACGAACGCGTTGAGGTTGTCGACGAGCTGGTCGTCCTTGAACGACAGCTTGCCGATGATGCCGTGGACGTTGCCACCGTCATCGTTGCGGTACTCCTGCTTGCCCGCCGCGTATTCCTTGACGGCTTCCGCGACGTTCGGGGTGACCGTGCCGGCCTTCGGCGAGGGCATGAGGCCCTTGGGGCCGAGCACCTTGCCGAGCTTGCTGACGACGCGCATCATGTCCGGGCTTGCGACGGCGACGTCGAAGTCCATCCAGCCGCCTTCGATCTTGGCGACCAGCTCATCGGCGCCGGCCTCGACCGCACCGGCGGCCTTGGCTGCGGCGACCTTGTCGGAGCCGCAGAAGGCGACGACGCGGGCGCTCTTGCCGATGCCGTGGGGCAGGGCGATCGAACCGCGGAGCGCCTGGTCGGCGGCCTTCGGGTCGATGCCGAGGTGGAAGACGACGTTGATCGTCTGGTCGAACTTGGTGGCCTTGAACTTGCGGAGCGCGGCGATCGCTTCCGCCGGGGCGACGGCCGTGGTCACGGCGTGCTCGTTGGCGGTGCGCATGCGCTTGGAGTTCCCGATCGTCTTCTTGACTTCCTTCTTGATAGCCATGGCTTACATCCCCTCCACGGTGACGCCCATCGAGCGTGCGCTGCCGGCGACGATCCGCATCGCGGCGTCGAGGCTGGTGGTGTTGAGGTCCTTGATCTTTTCCTCGGCGATCTTCTGGACCTGCGCCTTGGTGATCTTGCCGACCTTGTTCGTGTTCGGCGTCGACGAGCCCTTCTCGATCTTGATCGCGTCCTTGATGAGCGCGGAGACCGGGGAGGTCTTGATCTCGATGTCGAAGCTCTTGTCGCCGTAGACCGTCACGACGCAACCGACCATGCGGCCGTTGAGGGCTTTGGTCAGGTCGTTGAACTTGGTGATGAACTGACCGGGGTTGACGCCGTTGGCGCCGAGCACGGGACCGAGCGGCGGGGCCGGAGTGGCCTTTCCACCTGGTGCCATGAGCTTGAATTGCTTGGTGACCTTCTTGGCCATGGTTCCTACCTCCGACCGAGCCGGCCCTCCTTCGGGCGACCCCAGGTTTCCAAGAGCCTGGAGCGGATCAGTCGTACAAGCGGTGCGGGTTGAAGAGGTTCGATGATAGCGAGGCCCGCCGAGGATGCAAGGCCATGGGGCAGGTTCCGTCGCCCGTCCGGCGGACGATCTTCATATTGAGGGGCTGTATCGGAGCGCGCCTGGCCGTTATCAGCCAGTCCAGGCGCCGAGCAGGCCGCCGAGGTCAGCACCGTTGATGGTGCCGTCCTGGTTGAAGTCGTAGCGGGGGCTCGACGTGCCCCACGCGCCGAGCATGATGCCGAGATCGGCGCCGTTCACCCGGCCGTCGTCGTTCACGTCGTAGCGATTGAGCGTTCCGCCCCGGCTGAGGCGATCCGCGGCGATCGGTGCCTTGGCGATTCCCGGACCCTCGAGCTGCGCGATGCAGCCGGCGCCGCCGCCGTTCTCGAAGAACTCGATGGTGATGGCGTGCTTGCCCGGCGCAAGCGCGATGCTGCCGGTGGATTCCACCATCGCGTGGAGGCCGTCGTTGAGGACCACCACGGTGTTGCCGATCTTGAGCCGCGAGCCGTCATCGCTCGTGAGCGAGAAGGTGTAGGTGCCGGGCTGGTCGATGCGGACCCAGCCGGTCCAGACCGCGCCCACCTCGTCCGCGCGACCGCTGTTGGCGAACACGCCGTCCGTCGACGGGTAGTTGACCGTCGACGCGGACGAGCTGAGATAGGGCGTGAGTGCGGAGAAATCAGGCAGCACGCTTGCACCCGTCACCACGTAATACTTGAGGGCAAGGCCTGCCACGTCGGCGAACGGATTCTCCGGCTGCCGGAGGCTGAGGACGCTGACGTTCACCGTGACACCGGGCGAATATCCGCCGGACGCCTCGCGCACGCGGTAGCCCCACTGGTCGACGCCCACGAAGCCGGCGCGCGGTGCGTAGCGCACCGTGTCGCGCCCACCGGGGCCGGCGCCCACCAGGCGCGTCAGCGTGCCGCCCTGCGAGGTGACGGCAACCACGTTGTCGAGCGTGATGGCCTCGCAGTTGACGAGGACGTCGTTGGCGAGGAGGTCGAGGTTCACGCTGGGAGTGCCCTGGAACAT
>CAMBSR010000043.1 GCA_945870475.1 Phycisphaera mikurensis NBRC 102666 | reverse complement strand
TGCGCGCCACGCGCGTGAGCGCCTCGGCGCGGACATCGGCGCGACGCGCGGGCGCGGCCATGGCCACCGCATCGAGCCACCCGCGCCAGGGCGATGCGCCGGCGCCGCGGTCGGCGGTGGCGTCCGCGGCGGCGGCGCGCGCGAGGCGGAAGTCGAGGTCGCCGAGGAGGAGTCGCAGCTGGTCGTCGAGCGTGCCGCCGTGGCGCGCGCGCAGTGCCTCGAGCGCGCGGCGCCGGCCGGAGGCGCTGGGCGCGGCGTTCTCGGTGAGGCCGGCGATCGCAAGGACACGCATCGCGGGCTGCGCATTCGGATCGGCGGCGATGGGTGCGAGCGCGGCGTCGCCGTCGGCGCGATGGCCGGTACGCACCATGCCCAGCCCGCAGCAGAGGTCGGCGAGCGCGCGGGCGTTCCCGGTGAGTCCGCCGCGCATGGTGGCAAGCCGCATGGCGGCGCTTTCCATGATCGCGGGCGCATCCTGCGCGGGGAGGGCACCCGCCCAGCCTGCAAGCACCGCAGCGCAGGCGCGCAGGAGCGGGATGCGCTGCGCAAGCTCCACGGAATCGAGGCGGCTTGCCAGTTCCGGCGTCGCGGTGCCGGCGGAGATCGCGGCGCGCGCCGATCGTTCCGCAGCGCGGGTGCGCGCCAGCGCATCGCCGAGGAGCGCGGTGGCGCGTTCGCGCTGCGCGGGCGTGGGGATGCCCACGATCGTCGCCACACCGCACGAATCGATCGAGAGCCCCACCGTCAGCGCATCTTCCGCGGCATCGGCAAGCCACGCCGCGGCGCGCGGGTCGTCGGACTCGAGAAGCGGTGCGCGGAGGCGCTCGAGGCGTGACCACGCGGATGCAGCCGCGGTAGTCGAGGTGAAGCTGCGCCGTGCATCCTCGCGCGCCAGTTCCACGGCGGCGCGCATGGCTTCGATGCCGCCGGTTGCGTTGGTTGCAGGCGCAGCGTTGGGTGCAGGCGGCGTGGACTGTGCGGGTGCGGTCTGCTGCGCCGCTGCAGGCATCGCGAGGATCGTCCCCAGCACGCAGGCACATGCCTGCTCCCGGGTGATCGGCCCGCTCACGGTGCGGTCCCCGTGGCGCCGGGGCGACGCTCGAAGCCCACGTTGCGGAATCCCGCGGCCACCGCGGCATCGAGCACTTCCACGGCCGATTCCCACGGTGCGTTCTCCGCTGGCGCAATCACCACCGGGAACGCGGCCTCGAACATGCCCTTCGGATGCATGGGGCTTCGGACCTGCTCCGTGAGCGCGGCGCGGAGCTCCGCGGTGGTGAACGTCTTGCGGAACGGCGTACCCGCGGCCACGGTGCCGTCGGTGCGCACTTCGAGGCGCAGCGCCTCGTCTTCCATCACGAACGGATCCGCCGGCGGTGGAGGCGGCGGGACGGGGGCCGCGGTGCCAGACGGCGCGACTGCCGCGGTACGGCGCGCGAGATCCATGGCGATCACTCGCTCGTCGTTGGCATAGCGCGTGGTGGCGATGAAGAAGACGAGGAGCTGGAACACCACGTCGATCATCGGCGTCATGTTGGTGCGGATGGCGAAGCCCACCGCGGGCTCGCGGCGGCGGCGGCGCACCATGCTGCTGCGGCGCGGGCGTCGGCCCACCTGCCCATCGGGCAGTGCGCTTGCCAGCGCCTGCAGCGCGCCCAGCGCTGCATGGCGGGTGCCGCCGTCGCTGTGGGCCACATCAGCCATTCGAGTCGGCCCCCATCACCATGAGCTTGACGCGTGCGCGCGAGCGGTCGATGCCGCTCGTCGCCAGTGCATCGGCCACGGCGTCCATCGCCGGCCGCACCCACGAGTACGCGGTGCTGCGGTCGGCGCGCACGTTGACCTCGATGCCCGGGTTCGCCTTCATGGCCTGCGCCATGGTGGCCACCAGCTGCTGCAGCCCGGCGGCATCGGGCGCGAACTCGCGCTTGCCCACGCGATACGCGGCGGCGCCGCCGTCCTTCGCAGGGATCACGTTCAGCACGATGCGGTCGGCATCGCCCGGGCGCTTCGCAGCGTTGGACGCAGGCTTCGGCAGCGCCATCTCCACGAACTCCGCGCCCGTCACCTGGCTCACCAGCACGAAGAACACGATGAGGAGGAACGCCATGTCGATGAGCGGCGTCATGTTCGCCTCGAACGACGCGGGTCCCCTTCGATGGACGCGGCTGCGGCGCATCAGGCGCCCGCGCCCCGCGATTCATGGGCGAGCGCGGCCACCGGCGTCTCGTGCGTGGCCGGGCGGAAGCGCGCCAGGATCTGCTCCACCTCGCGCGAGGCCTCGGTGCCGGCGGCGTCGATGCGGTTGCGCACCACGGCAAACGTGCTGAGTGCGGGGATCGCGATGAGGAGTCCCCAGAACGTGGTGACGAGCGCGGTGCCGATGCCGCCCGCGAGCGCCACCGGGTCCGCCGTGCCGCCCATCTGCGCGATGGTGAAGAAGGCGACGATCATGCCGTACACCGTGCCGAAGAGGCCGATCATCGGCGCCACCTGCCCGAAGACGTTGAGGACCTCGATGCGGCGCAGGCGGCGGATCACCAGTTCGTCGGACATCGATTCCGCGGCGCGCAGCATCGCCTCGTGCCCGGCGGGGGCCGAGAGGAGCGCGGCGTGAAGCACGCGGCCGAAGTCGCTGCCCTGGGTGCGCGAGCCATCGAGCGCCTCGGCGAAGCGGCCTTCGGCGATGGCGCGACGCATCGATTCCACCGCGGTGGGTGGCAGCATGTCCTCCACGCGGTTGGCCGTGAAGGCGATCCAGATCAGCGCAACGCTTGCGAGGCTCATGGCGATCAGCACCCAGATCATGGAGCTGCCGATCCAGTCGACGCGCACGCCGCCGTCGGGCAACTGGTCGAGCGAGATGAAGAAGGCAGTGGCGAAAGACGGGCCCGCGGAGGCGGGCGCGGCGGTCGCGGCGGCGGCGAGCGTGGCGACGAAGGCGGTCGCGCGCGAGTTCATGGTGCGCAGCATGCGGAATGCGGGCAGGCGGGGTGTATTGGCGTTCATCATGGATTCCTGGTGCTTGCAGGCTGCGGGCGGGCGCGCGTGAGCCCGAGCGATTCGCGGTCGAGGAGAAGGTAGCCCGTGGCGCCGCCGTGGCGCTCGCCGAGCGTTCGCAGCGAGTTGTCGGCCGAAGGCTCGACCAGTTCGATGCAGAGGAAGGTTGCGGCGCGGCCGCCGTCCGGGCGCGCGGGATTCAGGCGGTCGGCCGTGGCCACGAGCGCGGTGCCCGGCGTGCGTGCCGCGGTGCGGCGTGGCGCGGGCGTGCCGCGGCCGATCACGCAGACGGCGTCGGGCTCGAAGTTGCGCCACACCTCGCCGAGCGCGGCACCGAGGTCCGGCGTGCCGCCGGGCGCGGCGCGGTCGGTGAACCAGCGGAGCGCGGCGGCCACGTTCTCGCGCGTGGCCGCGGCCGGCGTGCCGGGCGCCAGTTCCGTGCCGGTGCCGCGTGCCACGGCCACCGTGAACTGCTGGTCCGGCGTGAGCGCGGCCAATCGTTGCGCAAGCACGGCACGCGCCGCGGGCAGTGCGGCCAGGAGCCGTCCGCCGCCATCCACCACGAACGCCACGCGATGGCGGTCGAGCGCGAAGCTCGCTGCGCGGAAGCGCTCCGGCAGCGCGCCGCCGAACCCGAGCGGCCCGCCCAGGCGTGCGTTCGATGCTTCCATTGACTGAGCCTGCGGAATCAGTCGTTCCAGCCGATCCGCCGCGGTGCGCGCGGCCGACGCGGTCTCGGAGCGTGCGCGCGTCGCCGGTCCGGCCTGTACCAGGGCGCCTCCCGGAACCGGGAGTTCCGGCGGCGCCGGCGCCACGCCTGCGGGCGGCGGCGGCGTCCACTCGGCCACCAGCACCGGCGGCGCCTCGCGGCGCATGGCACGCGCGGCGGTCACGCCCATCATCACGAGCGCAAGCGCGATCACCACGTGCACCACGGTCGATGCGATCACCGCCACGACCGGGCTTCGCGTTTCCACGCCGTGCCCCGTCGCCCCGAGCTGCTCGGGTGAATCGTTCATGCCGACTTCGACTTGCCCTTTGCGGGGGTGCGCCGCGAGCGCCGGAAGATGGCGCGGTCGAGGCTCATGGCTCCGGGCCCCACGAGGAACGCACCGAGCGCCAGGACGAAGAGCCCCAGCTGCGCGAGCACCATGTTCTGCTGTTCCGCGCCCAGGCTGAACGGTCCCTGCGCCTTGATGACCGGCAGGCTCGTGGTGACGAAGAGCGCCGCCAGGATCACCGACATCAGCAGTCCCCACACGCGGCTGAAGAGCCCGAGCACCACGCACGCGCCGCCGACGAGCTGCACGCCCGCCACGGCCCACGCGATCTCCACGGGGAACGGGATGCGCGCGCGGTCGGCCAGGAGCGTGAGCGTGTAGAGGCCGCGCTGCGTGAGCGGGGCCAACGGGCTGAGTGCCGGGGTGGTGACGGGCCGTTCCACGGTGGGGATCGGAACGGTGCCCGTGGCGCCGGCGTCCTGCGCGGCCGGCTTGGCGGCGGGGACGGCCGGGGCGGCAGCGCCCGTCGAAGCGGACTGCGCGGCAGACGACGCGGCTTGCTTGCTTGCCGCAGCCCCCGGCATCTGATCCTGCGGCTCGAACGCCTCCCAACCGCGGATGGCACCGAGCGCCACGTCCGCCTTGCGGGGATCGGGATCGGTGATCCCGCGCACGCCCAGCTCGCGCAGCCGCTGGGCATCGCGCGCCGTGTACTCGACATCCCGCATCAGGTTGTTCCAGCCCTGCGGAAGGAAGGCCATGCAGAGGACGATCCGCGCCAGGAGCGGCAGGATGTTCGTGGCTGCGAACTGGCTGGGGCTCATGGCGCGGAGTCTAGGGCGATGCGGGTCGGGCGTGTGCCGCACCCGGGCGGGCGTAGACTTCCGGAGCGCCTCGCGGGCGTGGCGAAATTGGCAGACGCATCAGATTTAGGTTCTGATGGGGTAACTCCCGTGCAGGTTCAAGTCCTGTCGCCCGCATTCCGAACGCCCGCATTCCCTCCGACCTCCCCACGATGAGCGCCTCCACTTCCAGCCGAACCTTCGCCGTCGACGGCTGGACCCCCTCGTCGTGGCGCGCCCGCACCACGCTGCAGCAGCCCGAGTGGCCCGACCGCGCACTGCTGACCTCCGCCCGCGCCGAGCTCGCGAAGCTCCCGCCGCTCGTCACCAGCTTCGAGATTGACGCGCTCCGCTCGCAGCTTGCCGAGGCCGCGGCCGGGCAGCGCTTCATCCTCCAGGGCGGCGACTGTGCGGAGACGTTCGACGGCTGCGAGCCGGGCTCGATCGCTGCGCGCCTCAAGATCCTGCTGCAGATGAGCCTGGTGCTGGTGCAGGGCGGCAAGCGCCGCGTCACCCGCATCGGTCGCTTCGCCGGCCAGTACGCGAAGCCCCGTTCGAGCGACTCGGAGACGCGCGACGGACTCACGCTCCCCGCATACCGCGGCGATCTCGTGAACGGGCCCGCATTCGATGCCGCGTCGCGCACGCCGGATCCGCGCCGCCTGGTGCGCGGCCACGAGCGCGCGGCGCTCACGCTCAACTTCATCCGCTCGCTCGTCGACGGCGGCTTCGCCGACCTGCACCACCCGGAGTACTGGGATCTGGACTTCGTGAAGCACTCGCCGCTCGCGAAGGACTACCAGGCGATGGTCGACCAGATCGGCGACGGCCTGCGTTTCATGGAGACGCTCGTCGGCGTCAACGTGGCGCAGGTGCATCGCGTGGATTTCTTCACGAGCCACGAAGGCCTGGTGCTCGACTATGAAGAAGCGCAGACCCGCCAGGTGCCGCACCGCGCGGGCTGGTGGGACCTGAGCACGCACTTCCCGTGGATCGGCGTGCGCACCGGCGCACCGGACGGCGGGCACGTGGAATTCTTCCGCGGCATCGAGAACCCCGTTGGCCTGAAGGTCGGCGCATCCACCGAGCCCGACGCGCTCCTCGCGACGATCGCGCGCATCGACCCGCACGGCACGCCCGGTCGCGTGGTGCTCATCACCCGTTTCGGCGCGAACATGATCGCCAAGCATCTGCCCGGATTGGTCGACGCGGTGAAACGGAGCGGCCGCCCGGTGGTCTGGATCTGCGACCCGATGCACGGCAACACCGAGACCGTGGTGCCGCAGTCGGGCCCCGGGAAGGGCATCCCCGTCAAGACCCGCAAGTTCGGCCACATCCTGGCGGAAGTGGAGCAGGCCTTCGAGATCCACCGCGCCGCCGGCACGTGGCTCGGCGGCATCCACGTGGAACTCACCGGCGAGGACGTCACCGAGTGCACCGGCGGCGCGCGGGGCCTCTCCGACGAGATGCTGGCCCGGGCGTACACCTCCGCGGTGGATCCGCGCCTTAACTATGAGCAGGCGCTGGAGTTGGCGATGCTCATCGCGCGGCGCATGGCACGCTGACGAGCTCCGAAACAATGTGGGAAAGAGCCATTTCGGCTTCTTTCGTTATTGCGTGATGGGTGGGTCGCCGGAAATTCGTTTGACGGGTTGCAAGGAGATACTTCCAATTGACTCGTCCGATCCGCCTTCCGTGCTTCTCATCGATCGCCAGCCTCATCCTGGCTGCCTCTGTCCTCCCTTCGGCCTCCGCTGCCGTCGTCACCGTGGGCCCCGGCGGCACTGCTGCAGGCTTCCAGTTCGGTCAGGTCTCTGAGGCGGTGCAGTTTGCCTCCGCCGGGGACACCATCCAAGCGAAGGCCCGCACCGTCGACGGTGCAAGATTCAGTTACGACTCGTTCGATCTCTCGCAGGCGGCGGACGGCGTTTCCCTGGTCTGGGGCAACTCTCCCGGCGTCATCGAGGTCGGCGGCAACATGCGTGTCGGCAGGTACGCGAACCTCGAGTTCGAGATTGCCGGTACCGACAACTCGCGTGCCCTCACGACCGGGCGCGTGGACTACGACACCATCTTCGTCTTCGGCAACTTCCGGCTCGAGGGTCTGGCGACCCTCACGCTCTTCAGCGGGTTCGTCCCCGCGGTCGGCGACCAGTTCGAACTCGTGGCCACGAGCGGCACGGTCAGCTCGTTGGGCCCCCTCTCGTCCCACTTCTCCGCGCCGACCCTCGCCGACGGGAAGTCCTGGCAGTTCAGCGTCGCTTCCGGCACCATCGGCGGCGAGTCGATCTTCGCGACCGTCGTGCCCGGCCCGGGAGCCATCGCGCTCGTCGGTGCAGCGGGCGTCATCGGTTCGGCGCGCCGTCGCCGCTGAAGTCGGGCACGGGGCACGGAACTCAGGAATCATCCGAATGCGCCGCGTCCGCGCGGCGCATTCGGCATTTCCGTAGACTGTGCCGTCCATGCCACGGCAGACACGAAGAGTCGTCATCACCGGTACCGGCACGGTCACCCCCTTCGGCCTCGGCACCGGTGCGCTCTGGAGCGCGCTCTGCGAGGGCAAGAGCGCGGTCGGCCCCTGCCGAACCTTCGATTTCAGCGGGTTCCCCACGAACCTGGTCGCACAGATCCCCGACGAGCTGTTCGACGTCAAGGCGGTGGTGCCGAAGTCCTACCGCAAGGCCACCAAGGTCATGGCGCGCGACACGGAACTTGCCGTCGGCGCCGCCATGCAGGCGATCGACGAGGCCAAGGTCCAGACCAAGGCGCACGAGTCGGGCACGGTCACCATCCCGCCGGGCCGCTTCGGCTGCCACATCGGCGCGGGCCTGATCGCCGCCGAGGAGAACGAGCTCACCGCGGCGCTCGCCACCGCGCGCGGTGCGGACGGGAAGTTCGACATCTCGGTGTGGGGCGGCGAGGGCATGAAGAACCTCACGCCGCTCTGGATGCTCAAGTACCTACCCAACATGCTGGCGTGCCACGTCACCATCATCCACGACTGCCAGGGCCCTTCCAACACCATCACCTGTGCCGAGGCGAGCAGCCTGCTCTCGATCGGCGAGTCGATGCGCGTGATCGGCCGCGGCGACGCGGATGCGTGCATCTCGGGCGGCGCCGAGAGCAAGACCAACCTGATGGGCATGATGCGCCAGCATTACGCCAAGCGACTCGTCACCTCCGCGCCGGGCGAGGAGCCCGGCAGCGTGGTGCGCCCGTTCGCGCCCGATGCCAAGGGCTGCGTGCCCGGCGAGGGCGGCGGCCTCCTGGTGCTCGAGGCCATGGACACCGCCAAGGCCCGCGGCGCCACGGCCATCGCGGAACTTGCCGGTTTCGGCGCAAGCCAGAGCTTCTGCCCGGACACGCTCGGTGTCGATCCCGCGGCTGACGGGCAGGGCATCATCGACGCGGTGGAGGCGGCGCTCGCGGACGCGGACATCGGTCCCGACGCGGTCGACGTGATCATCCCGTTCGGCACGGGCGTGCCCGCGGTCGACGCCGCGGAGCGCGCGGCCATCCAGCACGTCTTCGGCGCGCGCGCGGCGAGCATCCCGCTCGTCACGCTCACGCCGAGCATCGGCAACTGCGGTGCCGGCAACGGCGCCATCGCCGCCGCGGTCGCCGCGCGCTGCGTGGCGGAGCAGCGTCTCCCCGCGCGCCTCAACACGAAGGGCGCCGCCGGCCTCGACGCGGATGCGTGCGCATCGCGCGCCGCGAAGGTCGGCACGGTCCTCGTCTTCACCCCGAGCCTCGGCGGCCAGAACGCGGCCGCCATCATCCGGAGCATCGCATGAGCGCTCGCACGCCTGACGGCTCACCCCGCATCGTCGTGACCGGCATCGGCTGGGTCACGCCACTCGGCCACGACATCGAGACCGTGTGGAAGCGCCTCCTGAACGCCGAGAGCGGCATGGCGCCGACCACGCGCTTCGACGCGCGCACGTTCCCCACCACCTTCGCCGCCGAGGTGCGCGACTACGACGTCACGCGCTTCGTGAAGGACCCGAAGGTCCACGCCACCGCGGGGCTCAACAGCCAGTTCGCGCTCGGCGCGGCCAGCCAGGCCTGGAAGCAGGCCGGTTTCGACGCGGCCCCGCCGCGTGACCCGCGTCGCGTCGGCCTCTACCTGGGCGCCGGCGAGGGCGTGCTGGATGTCGACAACTACATCGGCTCCAACCTGGATGCATGGGACCCGGCCACCAACGCCGTCGACGGCGTGAAGTGGGCGAAGACCGCGCTCAGCCGCATGACCGCGGCGCGCGAGATCGAGCAGGAGCCGAACATGCCGCTCGCGCATCTTGCGCGCGAGTTCAACGCACGCGGCCCGGCATACAACTGCCTGACCGCATGCGCCGCCAGCACGCAGGCCATCGGCGAGGCCTTCAGCATCATCCGCCGCGGCGACGCCGACGTGATGATCGCGGGCGGCACGCACACCATGATCCACCTCTTCGGCGTGACGGGCTTCAACCGCCTCACCGCGCTGAGCGAGCGCAAGGGCGATCCCACCGAGGCCAGCCGTCCGTTCAGCCTCGACCGCGGCGGCTTCGTCATGGGCGAGGGCAGCGGCATGGTGATCATCGAGACGCTCGAGCACGCGCTCGCGCGCGGTGCCACGCCGCTCGCCGAGGTCACCGGCTATGGCTCGAGCTGCGACGCCTACCGCATCACCGACATCCAGCCCGATGGCCGCGGCGCGGCCGTCGCCATGGGCGAGGCGCTCCGGCAGGCGGGCATCGATCCCAACGCGCGCGGCGCGGACGGCCGCCCGCCCATCCACTACATCAGCGCGCACGGCACCGGCACGAAGGAGAACGACTCCATCGAGACCAAGGCCATCAAGCGCCTGTTCGGCGACTCGGCGAAGGACATCCCCATGAGCTCGATCAAGAGCATGATGGGCCACCTGATCGCCGCCGCCGGCAGCGTGGAGTTCATCACCTGCGTCCTGGCCATCCGCGACGGCATCGTGCCGCCCACGCGCAACCTCAAGACGCCGGACCCGGAGCTCGACCTCGACTACGTGCCGAACGAGGCGCGCAAGGTGCCGGTCGACGTCTGCATCTCGAACAACTTCGGCTTCGGCGGCCAGAACGACTCGCTGGTCGTGCGGCGGTACCAGGCGTGAGCGCGGGCGTGCCCGCAGCCGGCGTGCGCCGCATGCCGCTTCACCGCAAGCTCTTCGTGGTGCTCCTCGTGCTCGTGGCGCTTGCGGCTGGTGCGGTGGCGCTCGCGCGCATGACGCCCGCGTGGTGGTCGCCGACGGCGCGCGACGCCGCCGGCGCCCTCGACACGGCGCGGTCGCTCGAGCAGGGCATCGCCAGCGAGACCACCAAGGTGCGCGGCGAGGGCATCCAGCCCTGGAGCGTGCGGGTGCGCGCGGCGGACGTGAACGCCTGGCTCGGCGCTCGGCTCCCGCAGTGGCTTGAGTACGACCAGAGCCTCCCCTGGCCGGACGGCGTCACGGGCGTGCAGGCCAAGATCGACGCCGGCGGCTTCGAGCTGGCGGCAGACTGGAACGGCTTCGTCGTCAGCACCCGCTGGGCCATCGACCCGGGCGCCGAAGGCAAGGACGGCGCCCCCGCCACGCTCCGCGCGGCCGGCACCAGCGTCGGCAACCTGCCGATTCCCTTCGCAGCGGGCGTGGGCGCGTGGTTCGTCCCGCAGCTCGGGAAGGCGCTTCCCCTGAAGGCAAAGCTCGGCGACGGCCGCTTCATCAAGGTCACCGACGTGGAGTTCGCCGACGGCGAGGCGATCCTCGATTTCGAGACGCTTCCGCGCCAGTGATCGATTTGCGGCTTCCCGCCGCATCCCCGCGGGGGGGCAGGGCACTACACTTCGCCCTCCCATGCCCCAGATCACGATCAACGGCACCGCGTACGAGTTCTCCAAGGGCGAGAAGATCCTCCAGGTCGCCCTCCGCCACGACGTGGAGATCCCGCACTACTGCTACCACCCGTCCATGTCGATCCCGGCCAACTGCCGGATCTGCCTTGCCGAGGTGGCGATGCCGAACCCCAAGAGCGGCAAGCTCGAGACCATGGGCCAGCTGAAGCCCACCTGCCAGACCGACTGCTCGGACGGCATGGTGGTCACCACCGACAGCCCGCGCTCGATGGCCAACCAGAAGTCGGTCATGGAGTTCCTCCTGATCAATCACCCGGTCGACTGCCCGGTGTGCGACAAGGCGGGCGAGTGCTACCTGCAGGACTACTCCCACGAGTACGGCCGCGGGCAGAGCCGCTTCCTCGAGGAGAAGGTCAAGAACCCGAAGAAGGACATCGGCCCGAACATCCTGCTCTACAGCGACCGCTGCATCATGTGCACGCGCTGCGTGCGCTTCACCCGCGAGGTGACCGGCACCGACGAGCTGATGGTGGACGGCCGCGGCGACCGCGAGATGATCGACGTCTTCCCCGGGAAGCCGCTCGACAACCCGCTCGCCGGCAACGTCACCGACATCTGCCCGGTGGGCGCGCTCCTCGACAAGGAGTTCCTCTTCCAGCAGCGCGTGTGGTTCCTGACCAAGACCCCGTCCATCGACGGCCTCACCGCCAGCGGCGACAACCTGTTCGTCGAGCACAACCAGGGCCGTGTGCACCGCATCAAGCCGCGCACCAACATGGACGTCAACACGTGGTGGATCACCGACGAGGTGCGCTACTCGTGGAAGCACGTGCATTCCGAGAACCGCATCCGCATGCCGCGCGTCAAGGGCCTCCCGGCCTTCGAAGCCGGCAACGCCGCACAGGCGTGGAAGGCGGGCATCGCCAAGGCCGAGGGAACCGTGGCCGCCGCGGTGAACGCCAAGCAGAAGACCGCCGTCATGGTCAGCCCGATGCTCACCTGCGAGGACGCGTTCGCGCTCGCCTCGTGGGCGCTCTCGCTCGATCCGAAGGCGGAGCTCGCCGTCGGCCCGGTGCCCTTCACGGGCGAGGACCGCACCTTCAAGGGCGGCTTCACCATGTACGCCGAGAAGGCCCCCAACGCGCGCGGCGTGCGGCGCGTGCTCGAGGCGCTCAGCGCCAAGCGCGGCGGCGGCACGGTGCATGACGCCGCTGCCTTCGCGGCCGCCATGCGCTCCAAGCAGTTCGGCGCGGTGGTGATCACCGGCAACTACCCGAGCGACTGGATCACCCCCGAATTCCGCGACGCTGCCATGGGCACCGCCGTGGTACTCATCGATACCCTCGAGAATCCGCTCGCCAACATGGCCGAGTGCGTCCTCCCGGGCGCCACGTGGACGGAGAAGGCCGGCACCTTCGAGAACGTCAAGAACCGCCTCCAGGCGTTCGAGCGCGCGATCGAGACCACCGACTTCGTCAAGGGCGAGTTCCAGATCGGCGCCGACCTCCAGGCCGGCTTCGAGAGCCGCCCGGCGCGCGCCGTCACCGCGGAGTCGATCCGCGCCCAGATGGCGAAGGTCGCCGGCCTCGAGCGCTTCGGCAGCGACGTGCACGTGCCCGACCTCTCGTTCGAGCAGGCGGCGGACATGCAGTTCGCGGAGATCTGAGAGCCTGAAATCCGTACCCGGTTGCATTTGCACCAATTTCTCGTCGCGGTGCGGACAGCGTCCGCCGCGGGAAGAAATTGGTGCAAATGTAACCGGGTACGTTTTTAGCGCCGTCCGCGCCGCGATGGCGTGCGCGCCGACGGCAGCTGGTGCGACCGCGGGTGCGGGACCGCTCCACCCGGCGCAGCGCTCTTGACCGTGGCGCTGGCCGTGCCGGTCGAGCCGGCGGAAACGCTGCCGCCCGATGCCTTGGCGTGCGCGCCACCGCGACCGTGTG
>CAMBSR010000042.1 GCA_945870475.1 Phycisphaera mikurensis NBRC 102666 | reverse complement strand
CCGCGACTGCGCGCCGCGATCGAACGCGCTGCCGGCTGCCGCACCCTCCCGTCCGATGCGCTGGGCGTGCCGGTCGGCGACCGCGAAGCAGTGGAGTGGGCCGTGCTCGGCGCCTTGGCCGCCGACCACGTGGACATCGCCCTCCCGGCAGTGACGCGCCGTGAATCAGGTAGCGTCCCTGTCTCCGGAGCCTGGATCCGCTCTTCACACAACCGAATCACTGCGCTAAACCCAACCTGAACCGGATCGTGACACACTGCCCGCGCGTTCACCTCCCCTGCACGAGTGAAGTTCCCCGCACAGACCGGAATCCGACATGTCCAAGCCAAGCGTCCTGATTGTCGAAGACGAACCCGATATCGCGGACCTCATCCGATTCCACTGCGAGCGTGAGGGAATGGATGCGCGCGCCGTCGGCACCGGCAAGGTGGCCATCGAGCTCGTGAAGCGCGAGGTGCCGGACCTGATGATCCTCGACCTCATGCTGCCCGACGTCGGCGGCATCGAAGTCTGCCGCCGCGTGAAGCAGTGGCCCGAATCGCGCGAGATGCCGGTGGTGATGGTGACCGCCAAGGGCGAGGAAACCGACATCGTCGCCGGCCTCGAGATCGGCGCGGACGACTACGTCGTCAAGCCCTTCAGCCCCCGCGTCCTCATGGCGCGGGTGCGCGCGGTGCTGCGACGCCGGGCCGAGCTCCAGGAGACCACCCTCGATAACCGCCTCGAGCGGCTCGAAGGAAAGCTGGTCATCGATCCGGACCGGCACGTGGTGGCGGCAAACGGCTCCCCCGTCGACCTCACCGTCACCGAGTTCGGCATCCTGAACCACCTGGCCCAGCGCCCCGGCTTCGTCCGCACCCGCGACCAGATCATCGCCGCCGTCCACGGCCGAAACGTGGTCCTCTCAAGCCGCACCATCGATGTCCACGTGACCGCGCTGCGCAAGAAGCTCGAGAACCTCGCATGGTGCGTCGAGACCGTGCGCGGCGTGGGCTACCGATTCGCGGAAGCGCCGACCGCGGCCGAGTAACGTTCCAAAAAGATGCAGCCCACCGAGGAGACCACTTCCTACCTGGTGCCGTTCGTGCTCGCCGCGACCGCCGCGGGGGCATTGGCACTGGTGCTCATCACCGTCCTCCTCGGTCGTCGCACCGAGCATCGCCGGATCGCCGCGGCGCTCGGCGCCCTGGGCGGGCACCACGCCGATCCGGTGCGCGGCGCACGCGCCGCCGCCGACGAGGCAGTGCGGCTCGACAGCGCACTGGCGGAGCTGCGCACCATCATCGACACGGCGCCGGCAGGCATCGTGGCGCTCGACCGCCTCGACCGCATCGTGACGATCAATTCCGCGGCCACCCGTCTCCTCGATGCGGCCGACCGCAGCGCGGAAGGCCGGCTCCTGGTGGAGCTCGCGCGCAGCCCGGAACTCGACGCCCTGATCGCCGCCGCGCGCGAGAGCGGCCGGCGCGCCGATGCGGAACTCACCCTGTACGCCGGCGCGGCATCGCACCGCGCCGCCTGCTCCGTGGTGCCACTCTCGCGCAGCGTCGGCACGGCGGATCTCCTGCTCGTCCTCGAGGACCGCACCGAGCTCCGCCGGCTCGAAGGCCTGCGCACCGAGTTCGTCGCCAACGTGAGCCACGAGCTCCGGACGCCCATCACCTCGATCCGCGGCTACGCCGAGACGCTCTGCGAGGGCGTCGAGCTTGACCCGCAGGCCGCGCGCTTCGCGCGGACGATCGCCCGCAGCGCCAACCGCCTCGGCGCCATCATCGAGGACCTCCTGCTCCTCTCCTCCCTCGAAGACCCCTCGTCCCACCATGAACTGTCCTCGACGCCGGTCCGGATCGCCGGAATCATGGCGGAGGCGGTCGAACAGTGCGGTCCGGCAGCGAAGGAGAAGCGTGTCACGATCGAGACCGCCGTCGATCCCGCCCTCTGGGTGAACGGCAACGCCGGCCTGCTGGCGCATGCCGTGGCCAACCTGCTCTCCAACGCCGTGAAGTACGGACCGGCGGACGGCCGGGTCCGCGTCTCGGCGAACGCCGACGGCGCCAATGCCGTCATCCACGTGACGGACTCCGGCCCGGGCATCCCCGAGATCCACCGCTCGCGGCTCTTCGAGCGCTTCTACCGGGTGGACCGTGCACGCAGTCGCGACTCCGGCGGTACCGGCCTGGGGCTGGCGATCGTCAAGCACGTGGCCATGGTCCACCGCGGCGCCGTGGAAGTGGAAAGCCGGACCGACGCCGACCACGGCAGCACCTTCCGGATCCGGATCCCCCTGGCGGCACCGGATTCTGCCCCCAACATGCCCCTGGCGGCCGCCCGGGCCCCTTCTGTTCAGCCGACAGCGGATTCTGAACATGGTTCCGGGACACTCCCGTCCAAGACCCCCGGCAGGCAGAGCGCCTGACGGTTCTGCAACAATACGCACGAACCCCATGCAGCTCGTCCGAACCGCCACCATCGCCCTCGCCGCCGCCGTCATCGCCTCCATTGCGGCTGCCCCGGCCCAGGACCCCAAGAGCCTGAAGGGCGCGGTTCGCGTGGATGGCTCGTCGACCGTCTATCCCATCGCGGAGGCCGTCGCCGAGGAATTCTCGAAGATCGCCCCCAGCGTCAACGTCACCGTGGGCATGTCCGGCACCGGCGGCGGCTTCAAGCGCTTCGGCAACGGCGAGACCGACATCGCCAACGCCTCCCGCGCCATCAAGCCGTCCGAGGTCGAGGCGTGCAAGGCGCACAAGATCGAGTTCATCGAGATCCCCGTCGCCTTCGACGGCCTGACCATCGTGGTGAACAAGCAGAACACCTGGGCCAAGCAGCTCACGGTGGACCAGGTGAGGAAGATCTTCTCCGCCGCAGGCACGGCGAAGACGTGGAAGGACGTCGATCCCTCGTGGCCGGACGCCGCCATGAGGGTCTACTCCCCGGGCACCGACAGCGGCACCTTCGATTACTTCAAGGAAGTCACCGTCGGCAAGGACGGAAAGATCCGCCCCGACATGTCCGTGAGCGAGGACGACAACGTGCTGGTCCGCGGCGTCGAGGGCGACAAGAACTCGATCGGCTTCTTCGGCTACGCCTACTACATGGAGAACAAGGCGAAGCTCACTGCGGTGGCCGTGGTGAACCCCGCCACGAGCTCCGCGCTCCTGCCCACGCACGAGACCATCGAGGGCGGCACGTACGCCCCGTTCAGCCGCCCGCTCTTCATCTACGTCAACAAGGAATCCATGGCCAAGCCCGCCGTGGCCGCCTACGTGAAGTTCGCCATCGAGAACGGCGCGAAGATGGCGGAGGAAGTGGGCTACGTCAAGCTGCCGGCCGCCATCTACGACCGCGCCAAGGCAAACGTGGCTTCTTCCCGCACCGGAACCCAGATGTGCGACGAGAACGGCAAGGAGCGCTCCGGCGCGCTGGCCGATCTCTACAAGTGAGCGCCACCGAATAACATGGCCGTCGGCCCAATGCAAAACGCCGCCGCCGTCTCCACCGCCGCACGCTCGGCCGCCGCCGCCAGCCGGCGCGGCACGGCACGATCGCGTGCGGCGCGCGACGGCACCGAACGGGTGATCCGCGGCGCGCTCCTCGGATGCGCCCTCCTCTCGGTGGCGTCCACCTTCACGATCCTGGTCATCCTCCTGGCGCAGACCGGCCAGTTCCTGGCCATGCCCGAGGTCTCCGCGTGGGAGTTCTTCACCGGCACCACCTGGTCGCCGCTCCTGGGGGCAGAGAAGCACTTCGGCATCTGGCCGCTGGTCACCGGCACCATGCTCATCACCGCCATCGCGGCGGCGTTCGCGCTGCCCGTGGGCCTGGTGGTCGCCATCTACCTGAGCGAGTACGCCCCGGCGCGCGTGCGCACCGCGCTGAAGCCGGTGCTCGAGATCCTGGCCGGCATTCCCACCGTGGTCTACGGCTTCTTCGCACTCACGGTCATCACGCCCTTCCTCCACGACCACGTCAGCGAGTCCTTCGGCACCTACAACGCGCTGGGCGCCGGGATTGCCGTGGGAATCATGATCCTCCCCATCGTCGCCAGCCTGTCCGAGGACGCCCTCCGCGCCGTGCCGCGCAGCCTGCGCGACGCATCCTCGGCGCTCGGGAGCACCCGCTTCGACACCAGCGTCAAGGTGGTGGTCCCCGCGGCCCTCAGCGGCATCGTGGCCAGCTGGCTCCTGGCCATCACGCGCGCCCTCGGCGAGACCATGATCGTGGCGCTGGCCGCCGGCGGCCTCGCCCACATGACCGCCAATCCGGCGGACGAACTGCAGACCATGACCGCGTACATGGTGCAGATCTTCCTCGGTGACGCACCGGCCTACGGCGTGGAGTACCGCTCGAGCTACGCGGTGGCCACGGTGCTCTTTGCCATGACGCTCGGGCTCACGATCGTCGGCAACCTCTTCCTCCGCGCGTTCCGGGAGGAGTACGAATGATGGCCGGACTCCCCGCCACCGCGCGCGCGCGCCGTTCGCCGGCAGCGATCGCCGCCTCGGCACCGGCCAACTCACAGGCTGGCCGCCGTGCGGCCGACCGCTCGTTCCTGGCACTCTGCCTCGGCATCACCAGCCTCACGGTGGTCATCCTGGCGGTGCTCCTCATCACCATCTGGAACGATGGCCACGGGCGCCTCTCCTGGGACTTCCTCACCAACTTCGCGAGCCGCAAGCCCGCGGAAGCGGGCGTGAAGGCATCGCTCTGGGGCAGCATCTGGGTCTGCGCCATCTGCGCGCTTTCCGCGCTGCCCATCGGCGTGGGCACCGCCATCTACCTGGAGGAGTTCTCCAGGCGCTCGCGCCTGACCTCCTTCATCAAGCTCAACATCGCCAACCTGGCCGGCGTGCCCTCCATCGTCTACGGCATCCTGGGCCTCACCGCGTTCGCGCGGCTCTTCGGGATGGCCAGCGCCGACAGCCCCATCACGCTCGGCAACCCGGAATCGTTCTTCTACCTGCAGCTGCCCTTCGGCCACGGCGTCCTCGCCGGCGGGCTGACGCTGATGCTGGTGGTGCTCCCGATCATCATCGTCTCCAGCCAGGAGGCGCTGCGTTCCGTCCCGCGCAGCCTGCGGACGGGCTCGCTCGCACTCGGCGCCACGCAGTGGCAGACCACCTGGAACATCACGCTTCCCGCGTCCATCCCGATGATCATGACGGGCGCGATCCTCGCGATGAGCCGCGCCATCGGCGAGGCTGCACCGGTCCTGGTGCTCGGCGTGCCGCTCTTCATCCGTTCCACGCCCACCAACCTGATGAGCGACTTCACGGTGCTCCCGCTCCAGATCTTCAACTGGGCCGGCCGCCCGCAGGCCGAGTTCCATGAACTGGCCGCGGCCGCCATCATCGTCCTCCTCGCCGTCCTCCTCACCTTCAACGCCATCGCCGTGGTCCTTCGTCACCGCCTCCAGCGGGCGGCAGGCTGACCCACCTCGATCCTTCCGCCATGAACGCCGGTCCGAGCGCCACCATGACGAATCCCGCAAACACCAGCTCCCCCAACGAGATCAACCTCCGCAAGCCGGACTTCCAGTCCGCCGCGCCGGCCCCGAATGGCGCGCCCGACGAGGTGGCGATCCGCGCGGACAAGTTTGACGGCTGGTACGGCGAGTTCCACGCGCTGAAGGGCATCTCGCTCGAGATCCCCAGGTGCCGCGTGACGGCGTTCATCGGCCCCTCGGGCTGCGGCAAGAGCACCTTCCTGCGGTGGATGAACCGCATGAACGACTCCATCGTCGGCGCCCGCGCCAGCGGCACGCTCACGCTCGACGGCGAGGACCTCCTGTCCCGCACGCGCGACGTGGTCGAGCTGCGCCGCAACGTCGGCATGGTGTTCCAGAAGCCGAACCCGTTCCCCAAGTCCATCTACGACAACGTGGCCTTTGGCCCGCGCCTCCACCGCTCGTTCCGCAGCAGCGACCTGGATGAACTGGTGGAGAACTCGCTCCGCGCCGCCGCGCTCTGGGACGAGGTAAAGGACCGCCTGAAGTCGAGCGCCCTCGGCCTCTCCGGCGGCCAGCAGCAGCGCCTCTGCATCGCGCGCGCCATCGCCGTGGGCCCGGAAGTGCTCCTCATGGACGAGCCCTGCTCCGCGCTCGACCCGCGCTCCACCGCCAGCATCGAGCAGCTGATCCGCGAGCTCGAGGCGCAGTACACCATCGTCATCGTCACGCACAACATGCAGCAGGCGGCGCGCGTCAGCGACCGCACCGCGTTCTTCTTCGAGGGATCGCTGATCGAGTGCGGCGACACCGACGAGATCTTCACCAACCCCCGCAACAAGCGCACCGAGGACTACGTCTCGGGCCGCTTCGGCTGAACCAGCCTCCGGACCCACCACGATGGCCATCGACCTCCAGACCGAGATGCTCACCCTCCGCCGGAACCTCCTGGCGATGGGCGCCGCCACGGAACAGCGACTCTCCCTCGCCACATCCGCGCTCGTCGAAGGCGACGTGGATGCCGCGCGCGCCGTCAAGGGCGGTGACGCCGAGATCGATGCCATGGAGGTGGACCTCGAGACCCAGTGCATGCGCATCCTGGCGCTCGGCTCGCCGGTGGCGCACGACCTTCGCTTCGTGCTCAGCGTCATCCGCATCTCCGCCGACTTCGAGCGCATCGCGGACCTGAGCCGCGGCATCGCCAAGAAGGTCCTGCGCTGGGGCAACGGCAACGGCCCCACCGAGGTGCCGGGCGCGCTCGCCGACATGGCAAGCTCCGCCTCCGCGATGCTCGGCGACGTGCTCGCAGCACTCTCCGACGAGGACGTCGAGCGCTGCCGCGAGATACGCCGCGCCGACCGCCGCGTCGACGACCTCAACAAGGAAGTGGTGGCCACCTCGCGCCAGCTCATCCACGATGATGTCTCCCGCACGGTCGAGGCCATCGACATGATGCAGATCGCGCAGCGCCTCGAGCGCATCGCGGACATCGCCACCAACATCGCCGAGGACGTGATCTTCCTCGCCGAAGGCCGCGTGGTACGCCACGAGGACTGATTCGGCGGACTGGAAGCCGATAATCCGGGGCACGGATTCCTCTCCCGCTTCGGGAAAGGCCCTTCCCATGAAGGCCGATCTGCGCTACACTTCCCGACTCTTCGGAGCCAGCCATGCATTACCCGCACAGAATCAGCCGCATCAAGAAGGTTCGCAGTATCGGTTTCCGCGCTCGCATGAGCACGCGAAAGGGCCGGGCGATCCTGAATCGCAAGCGCCGCGTCGGTCGCGCCATCCGCGTCCGCTGAGCCCGTGACCGTTGACCCTGCGAACGCCGGGTCTGCGAACACCGGATCCGCACACGCCGGATCTGCGACCACACACCAATCCGAACAGCCCGCGATCGTCCTGATCGGACTCCGCGGCTCCGGGAAGACCACCCTGGGGACGTTGCTTGCCGCACGTCTCGGGACGCGCTTCATCGACCTCGACAACCGCACCATCGCCCGCTCCGGACACCCGTCGGTGAGCGCGATGTTCCGCGCCGTCGGCGAACCGGCATTCCGCGCCGCCGAATGTGCCGCGCTGCAGGATGTGCTGGCCACCGATGCTCAGCATGGCGCAGTGATCGCCCTCGGTGGCGGTACCCCCACCGCCCCCGGCGTCCGCGCGCTGCTCGAGACCGCCCGCGCCAACGGCTCCATCCGCATCGTGCTGCTCGAGGCCCCGCCCGCGGTGCTCGGCGCGCGGCTCTCGGTGGCACCGGGCGACCGACCGCTCCTCATGGGCACGAACTTCACGGAAGAGGCTGCACTCCTGGGTGAGCGCCGGCTTCCCGCCTACCGCGCCCTTGCGGATTCCATGGTCATCACCGGCGGCACCACGGCGGAAAGCCTGGACGCGCTGGCTGCCGCGGCGCGCTGAGCGCCACGAGATTCACTGCTTCGGCCAGATGATCGCGACCTCGCCCTCGGCGGTCTCCGCGGCCAACCCCAGTTCCTTGAGTGCCGCCACCGCGGCCAGCTGCTCGGCCTGCTTCTTGCTGGGGCCCCACGCGCCCGGGAAGCGGCGCGCACCGGTGGTCACGCCGATCTCGAAGCACTTGGCGTGGTCGGGCCCCTGCTCATCGAGCACCGTGTACTGCGGCAGGCCCATCTCGAGCTGCGCCAGGCACTGCTGCAGCACCTGCTTGAAGTTCTGCTGATGCCCCAGGCGCAGCGCCGCGTCGATGCGCGCCGTCAGGAGCGGCAGCACGAACGCGCGCGCCTTGTCCAGGCCGGCGTCCAGGTAGAGCGCACCCACGATGGCCTCGAACACGCCGGCCAGCAGGCTCTCGGGCAGGCCCTGCGGGCCGCGCACGCCCTTGTCGATCCGCATCAGCTTCTCGAATCCGCACTCGTGCGAGAGCTCCGCGCACACCCGGCCGCTCACGATGTTCGACTTCACCTTGGTGAGCTCGCCCTCCAGGAGGTGCGGATGCTCGGCGAAGAGGTGCGTGCACACGATGAAGCCCAGGACGGAATCGCCCAGGAACTCGAGCCGCTCGTTGGAGTTGATGCGCCCGTCGGCGGCCGATGCGTGGATGAGCGCGGTACCGAGCAGCGCGTGATCCGCGAAGCGGTGCCTCGTGATCTCCTCGATCGCCTCGATGGTTCCGGGCCGCAACGTCACCGCCACATGAACACCATTTCGATGGCCCGCACGGTGCATGCAAGCGCCAGTCCGCCGAAGCCACCGACGGCGAACCAGAAGGCCGTCTCCAGGCGCTCGCGCCGGCGGCGCGCGGCAGGCTTGCGCGGGTCGGCCGCCGCTGCGGCCGACGCACGCGGGGAATGCGTGCCCGTGGCGCCGGCAACCGGCGTGGCCAGGGCGGAAAGCGCGGAACCGTGGTGCCCGAGCGCCTCGGCCGGCGTGGGCCACAGGCAGTTCAGGTCTTCGCGCATCTGCGAATAGGCATCGGAAGCGAGCACCCACGTCGCATCGCCGGGCTCAAGGAGCGCAGTGCGCGCCTCTCCCCAGCATGGATCCAGGTGGGTGTGCCCTGCGCGACCGGCGACCGCCATCTCTGCGGCCACCGCGTTGCGTGCGGCCATCGCGGCGCGGCGCGCCGGGTGCTGGAAGGGGCGATCGTCTTCGTAGTTGTCCACGCGCTGCCGTATGTTCGCTCGAGTGTGGCCCAGGGTTCCGGTCATCCGACCGCGCGTGACCCCAACGGTCACTGCGGCCAGCAGCAAGCCCGCGCGTCCATGCGGCGCACCAGGCGCTCGCGGTCGTCCGCGGAGGGGAACGTCGTGAACTGCACCGCCATGCGACGCGGACCCGGATCATCGTCATGGGCGAACACGCGCACGACGACGCCGTTCATCCAGATCGGATTGGTTTCCGCGGGCGGATAGAGGGCAATCGAGACCTCGGTGCCGGCGGCGAGCTCGTCATCGAGCTCGAAGCGCATGCCGGTCGGGGAAATGTCGTAGCCATGGCCCTCGAAGCCGCCGTCCGGCGTGCCGAGGCCATCGTCGAATCCGGTGAGATCGAGTTCCGCCCCGTCGATGTCGACGAAGGTGCGGGACCGGGAAGCAGCGGCGGAGTCAGCCGACGGCACCACTACCACCCTCGTGTAGGCGGGGCTGAACCTCAAGCGATCGTCAGATCGCCGGTTCGGTGCGTCGACAGTGACCATTCCAGCAGCTCCTTGGCCGAGCGTTCCGTGGCCGTGCGTAGCGTTGAGTGTCGGGTACCTCATTGGCAAACGTCCTTGCTTATCCATAGGTTCGGCGATTCCTGGCCAATGGCTTGAAATCGCAGATCTCGGACTTTCAGCTGGGAACGCAAGCCTGGGCCCTGGATCCACGCCGACGTGGGCCGCCGCAACGCTGCGGCACAAAACCCATCGGTTGAACACAGTCTGCAATTCTGAATGTGCCGGTCATGTAATCTGTGCCTTCTTTCTCGCAAATTCGTTTCCGCCGCACCCGGATATACCCGAGGTAACTCGTCTTGAAGCCGCCAGAAATCGTTGTGGAATCAGGCTTTACGGCGGAAGCGCTGCATGGGCAGGAAGTTGCCCTCATTGGTTACGGAAACCAGGGGCGGGCCCACGCGCTGAACCTTCGAGAGTCCGGTATCGCGCTGCGGGTGGCCGGAAGGCCGAATTCCGAGGCCCGCCGACGCGCCGCGCGGGATGGCTTTGCCACCCTCGACACCGCCAAGGCGATTCCCGGCGCGGACCTGGTCATCGTGGCGCTCCCGGACGAGGTCCACGCCGAGGCATGGCGCCGCGATATCGCCCCGGTGATCCAGCCCGGCCAGACGGTCGGCTTCATCCATGGCTCGAGCGTCCACTTCGGGCTGGTGCCTGTGCCTGCCGGCATCGGCGTCGTGCTCGTGGCTCCCAAGGGGCCGGGCACCACGCTCCGCGAACGCTTCACGATGGGCCAGGGCATCCCTGCCCTGCTCGCGGTGCATCAGGAGCGCGCTGCCTCGCACGGCGGCCCCAGCTCGCGCGAACTGGCACGCGCATGGGCTGCAGGCATCGGCTGCGCGCGCGCGGGCGTCGTGCACACCACCTTCGGCGACGAGGCGGAGACCGACCTCTTCGGCGAGCAGGCAGTGCTCTGCGGCGGCATGCTCGGCCTGGCGCAGGCAGCGTTCGAGACACTGGTGGAGGCGGGATACCCACCGCTTCTCGCGTACACCGAGTGCATCCACGAGATCAAGCAGGTGGCGGACCTCCTCTACGCACGCGGCCCCGCGGCCATGCGCGCGGCCATCAGCAACACCGCGGAGTTCGGGGCGTACAGTGCGGCGCCGCGGATGGTCGATGAGCGCACCAAGGCAGCCATGCGTGCGCTGCTTGCGGAGATCAGGAGCGGCGCCTTCACGCGCGGCATGCAGGCGGACCACGATGCCGGCGCGCCGTGGTTCCGCGCCGAGCGCGCGAAGGCGGATGCGCATCCCATGGAGGATGCGGGCGCCGCAGTGCGCGCCCTGATGCCGTGGCTTGCGGAAGAGGCGGCGCGCGGCGCGGCCCAAGGCGACAGCAAGGCGGAGGCGAAGCCATGACCCCGTTCGACGCATGGATCCTCGGCATGGTGGAGGGGATCACGGAATACCTGCCGGTCTCGAGCACCGGACACCTGATCATCACCTCGTGGCTCCTGGGCCTCGACAAGTCGGCCGAGCAGCGCGATGCCGTGGGCGACTTCGAGATCATCATCCAGGGCGGCGCCATCCTGGCGGTGCTCGGCCTGTATCGCGCGCGCATCGTGCAGATGGTGCGCGGCACGGTCAGCCAGCTGGGCGTCGGCGGGCTTGGCCCGACGGATCGCATGCAGGCGGGATGGAAGATCGCGCGCAACGTGGTCATTGCGTTCCTGCCGGCGGCGGCGGTCGGATTCCTCGCGAAGGATGCCGTGAAGACGCACCTCTTCAACCCCGCCTCCGTGGTGGGCGCGCTGATCGTGGGAGGACTGGTGATGCTGGCGATCGCGCCGTGGCAGTCACGCCGCCTGGCCGCCGACCGCGATGCCGCGCTGCGCGCCGCGACCACCGCCGCCGTGACGGGAAGCGGCGGCGACTTTACCGGCGCCGCGCTCGCGCGGATGAACGCCATGCAGGCGCTCTTCATCGGCGTGCTCCAGTGCCTGGCGCTGTGGCCGGGCACCAGCCGTTCGTTCGTCACGATCCTCGCGGGACTCCTCGTGGGCCTCGGCGGCGTGGCGGCGGCGGAGTTCAGCTTCCTGCTCGGGCTGGTGACGCTCACCGCGGCCAGCGGCTACAGCGTGCTCAAGATCGTGAAGGCGCATCGCATGGACGAGTTCCTGGTGCAGATCGGCGGGTGGCTGCCGCTCATCTGCGGACTCGCAGTGGCGTGGGCAAGCGCCGCGCTTTCCATCGATTTCCTGGTGCGTTACCTCGGGCGTCACACGCTGGCGCTGTTCGGATGGTGGCGGTTGGCCGTGGCCGCAGCCGTCATCGTGATCGCCTGGCAGTTCGGGCTTACAATCGCGCCGTGAACCAGTTCCTCCTCTTTCTCCGCAGCATCGTCGTCAGCATCCTGGTGTTCCTGGTGCTGGCCTTCTTTGCCGCCAAGATCTTCGGCGGAACGCTCTTCCCCAAGTCGCCGCGCGTGGACTTCCCCGCAGTGACTGTGGGCGGGCACGCCTACTTCCTCAGCGTGACCCGCGAGGAAGGCAAGACCCCGGCCTTCAGCCTGCGGCAGATCGACGCCACGGACTCCGGGAACAGCGTGCTGGTGGCACCGCAGTCCAACGACGACGCAGCCGCATGGGCGTGGGCAGAGCTCGTGCGCATGCCGGGCGCTGCAGGCACCCCCGCCGATGCCGGGATCGCCGTGAAGTTCACGCAGCGAGACGGCCGTACCGGCGCCTGCTCCGTGGACATCGCCGGCAAGATGGCATTCAAGGTCGATTGAGCGAAGGCGCACACGCACCACGCAGACGCGCACGTAACCCACACGCGGCGGTGAGGCCATTGCCGAACCGACGCCACTGGCACACACCGTGCCTGGCCCACTCGCCGGAGGGGCGTGGGCGGCGCCATGCCGCCCGCCCCGCAAGGCGACGGGGCCAGTCGACGCGCGTGACGGGAACGTCGCACCACCCCCCACCCCGCAAGGCGACAGCGCCACTACAAGCGCGTCAATTGAACGTCACCCCGCAATCGATGCCAACGTGCGC
>CAMBSR010000041.1 GCA_945870475.1 Phycisphaera mikurensis NBRC 102666 | reverse complement strand
AGCGAGCACGGGATCCCTGGCCCGCGGCGTCGCCAACCGCGAAGTCCGGCAGCTGCGGTATTGAATAGTCCCGGGTGCCGCCCGGACGAGCGGTTGTCGTCGAGGCCGAGCGCAGCCGGGTGGAGCGAGGCCGTCCGCGGGACAGGGGTTCCGCGCGCAGCGAAGGGTGCGGTGGAACTTCGAACATCCCGCATCAGACGCGCGGTCGAACGTCAATCGTCAGCCCCCGCCCGTCTACTGGCCCCGTCGCCTTGCGGGGCGGGCGGCATGGCGCCGCCCACGCCCCTCCGGCGAGGGGGCCAGGCACGGTGCGTGCCAGTGGCGTCGGTTCGGCAATGGCCTCACCGCCGCGGGGTCTCGCGGGGCATCTCGGGCCTATTTGCGCATCAGTGCGCGCAGCAATGCCAGGTCGGCCTGCGTGGTCACCTTGATGTTGCGCGGGTCGCCGTCCACGACGATCACCTCAGCACCCAGGCGCTCGACCAGCATGGCGTCGTCGGTGGCGCCGCCGAGGTCCGGCTGCGCGTAGGCGCGGCGCAGCAGTTCCGCGCGGAAGACCTGCGGGGTCTGGATCGCCACCAGGTGCTCGCGGGACACGGTGCCCGTCACGCGTCGGCCAATGATCTTCGTGGAATCGGAGATCTCGCCAAGGATGAGGTCCGCCACTGCGTCCTCCTCCTCGGCCTGCACGGTTTCCGCGGAAACGCGCTTCAGCGTGGAAGTGACCGGGTCGCCGGGGATGACCGCGTCATGGACACGCGCAGCGTCGAACACGCGGGCGATGAGCTCCTCGCTCGCCGCCGGGCGTGCGCCATCGTGCACCGCCACGTGCGAGCACTCCGCAGGGATGGCCTCGAGCGCGTTGCGCACGGTCTCCCAGCGCTCGATGGTGCCGCCCGCCACGATCTTGGCGCCGTGGAACCCGAGCTGCGTGCCGAAGCGCGCACGGAACTCGTCGAGCTCCGCAGGCGGCGCCGCCACCACGATGGCGCCCACGTCCTCGCGCCGCGTGAAGAGCTCCACCGAGCGCAGGATCATCGGCCGCCCGCCCACGTCCTGCGCCAGCTTGTCGCCGAGCCCGAAGCGGCTGCTGCGCCCCGCTGCCGGGATGATCACGCCAACCTTGAAATCGCTCATTGCTTGCTGTCCTGCGCAGGCTGCCTGGGAGAGGCCGCCGCCCAATGGGCCGGTTCGCCGAACATCGGCCGCTGCAGCGCCATCAGGGTCATCGCCGTCCCGAAGTTACGGGTGCGCGGGAAGACCCGGTCGTCCCAGGTGCCGTCCGCGTCACGCACGGAAAAGAGCAGCTGCTCCAGCTTGCGGCGGTACTCGCCGCGTTCGGCCTGCGGAAGGATCTCCACCGCGTCGCACGCGTGGTAGAAGCCGAAGAAGAAGTAGTACGGAGCGACGGCGTACGGCCCGACGTGCGTCCCCGACTTCTTGCGCCGCAGCTCCAGCTGCACCCAGTGCTCCAGGAACGCATCAAGCGCGCGTCGCACGCCTGCCACGTCCGATTGCCCAGCGCGGAAGAGCAGGCTCTCTGCACAGACGATCCGGCCGATGGCGCCGGGAATGCTGCGCGCGGGCTCGCGGGTCTGCTTGAGGGCGCTGTAGGCAAAGTTCCCGTCCACGGTGCGGCAACGCCGGAGCGCGTCAAGCCCGCGCGATACCACCGCGTCGTCCACTGCCAATCCCTGCGCACGCGCCTCGAAGAGCACCTGGAGGCACGGCGGCGTCATGAAGGGCGATGCCGGGGACGGGGTCTCGATTCCCGGCTGCCGCGCGTAGTTCCATCCGCCCACCTCGGGAATCTCGTTCCGCTGCATGGCATCGAGGTACCACCGCAGCGCGGCATCGACCGCGGCTTCCATCCCCGCAGGCACCGCCTTCGCGGCCCGCAGCACCAGCATGAACCGGGCACCGTAGCAGTAGCCCCAACCGCGGACGTCGTATCCGCCGTCGTACTCGGGATCCATGAGCGGCTCGCGGATGCCGGCGCAGACGAACGCGCACGCACGCTTCACGGCCTCCTGCCGCGCGGCATCGGAGCCGTAACCCGGCGTGCGCACCAGGCACTCCGCCACGATCGAGGTGCCGCCGATGCGGTACCCCACGGGAATCTCGCCATTCACGCGGTAGACCCCTTCGTAGGGCCACTGCGCCTTGGGTTCGCCCTCCTGCGCGGAGAGCAGGAACGCGATGCCGGTCCGCACCGCAGCATCCGCTTCCGCGGCCGACGGCGGCGCGGGCGGACCGACGAACGCCGACGGCGATTCCCCGCCCGCCCCGAGCATGAACGCAGCAATCGAAACACCCAGGCATGCCGCCGCCATGGAACGCGCTGCGATCATCCCGGCTCCTCCGTGGCAGGCGCGCCGGCTGCCGCGGGCGCGGGCGAATACAGGTGGACGTACATGTCGCCGAACGCGCGAACCTCCGGCCCCACGAAACCCACGATCGCGCGCTCGCCCTCGGCAAGCTCGTACGGCAGGCGCAGCACCAGCCAGCCGCGCTCGGCCATCGACCCGCGCAGGCGCGCGCACTGCTCAAGGATCTTGCGCTTGCCGCTCGATTGCTCGGCGATCGGGTACGGCGGGTCCATGAAGACCACGTCCACGGGCTCCGGCAGCGAGGCCATCACCGCGGCCGAGAGCGCGTCGCCCTGCACCGGCCGCGAGCGATCGCCCACGCCCAGTGCCGCGATGTTCCGCTTCAGGCAATCGAACACCGTGCGGTCGCGCTCGAAGAAGATGGCCAGGCGCGCCCCGCGGCTCAGGGACTCGAGGCCCATGGTGCCGACGCCGGCGAAGAGGTCGAGCACCACCGCGTCGTCGAACCATCCGCGCAGGATGTTGAAGATGCTCTCCTTGACGCGCCCGGTCATGGGGCGCGTGGTGTCTGCGCCGGCGGGCGTTTCGAGGATCCGCGAGCGATGCTCGCCGCCCATGATGGTGACGCGTGAATTCACGGCGCGAGGATACGCCCTGCTACATTTCCACGCCCGTGCCGCAGCCGTTCCACCAGCTCCCCTCCAGCCTGCTTGCCATGTCGCGCGTCGTGCGCCTGGCAGGCGGCACGGTGCCCGCGCTCCTGGTGCATCCGCACCTTGACCGCGCCACCGGTGCGGTCACCCGCCCGGCGCCGGTCCTGGTCTGGATGCATGGACGCACCGTGAACAAGGAGCTCGATGCCGGTCGCTATCTGCGGCTTGCGCGCGCGGGGATCGCCTCCTGCGCCCTTGACCTCCCCGGACACGGCGAGCGCCTCGACGCCGCGCTGCAGGAGCCATCGCGCACGCTCGAGGTGGTGCAGCAGATGGCCAACGAACTCGACGCCGTGGTCGCCGACCTTGACGCCTCCGGCGAACACGCCGGCTGCCGCCGCGCCATCGGCGGCATGAGCGCCGGCGGCATGGCCACGCTCGTCCGCCTCACGCGCCCGCACCGGTTCGATACGGCCCTCCTCGAGTGCACCATCGGCAGCTGGCGTTGGCAGCGCAACCGCGCCATGTTCGATCCCGTCCGCGTGGCTGCCATGGATCCCTTCGAGCACCTGGCGCACTGGCAGCCCATTCCGCTCCTCGCGCTCCACAACCAGGGAGACGAATGGGTCCCCGTGGACGGCCAGCGCGAGTTCATCGAAGCCATCCGCGCACGCACGCCCGACCCGACCTGGGTGCAGTTCCACGTGTACGGCCCCACGGGCGCCCCCAACGAGCATTCCGGCTTCGGACGCATGGCTTCCGACGCCAAGAACCGCGCCACGGCCTTCCTGACGGAGCGCCTGAAGCCCCATTCAGAAACAGCGTGAAGGCAAATCACCGGGTGCGGCGCATGCAATCCGCGCCGAATGCCGTATCTTCCGGGATGACCATGCGCACCGCCGACCGCCCCTCACAGTCGCTCGTCCTGCGCGGCTTCACGATCGTCGAACTCCTCGTGACGATCGGCGTGATCGCCATCCTCATGGGCCTCCTCATCTCCGGGCTGCGCGGCGCCATGGGCAGCGCCCGCAAGACGCGCGAGCTCAACGGCCTCCGCGGCGTCTATGCCGCGTGGTACCAGTACGCCAACACGTACGAAGAGGGCATCCTCCCGGGCTTCCTCGACGAAGCCACCCAGTCCTCCTGGAAGGTGAACTACACGAACTCCTCCGGCAAGGCGCTCACCCCGGCGCTGGCGCAGACCTATCCGTGGCGCCTCGCGCGCTTCCTCGACGACCCGTACGGCACCATGCTCAACTACCTGGAGTCCGACGTCACCGACGCGAACGACGAGGTGTGCGGCGAATGGGATGGCGGACCGTCGCATCCTGCGTGGATGAGCGGCGCATTCGGCGTGCCGGGCAGCGCCATGGCCCTGCAGCCGGCCTTTGGCTACAACTCGTTCTACTTCGGCGGCTGGTATACGAACGGGAATCCGTCGTTCGCAGACGCAGCCTGGACCAGCGCAACGGGTGGCAACGTCACCGGGCGCCTCGTCTGCACGCGGCTTGCGAACATCACCCGTACCACCGAGGTGGTGGTGTTTGCCTCCAGCACGCTGCGCGACCCCGGCACGTACCGCTCGTCATCGCGCCCCGAGGACCGCATCCCCGGATGCTCATGGATCACGCCGCCGCAGCTCGGCGCAAGCCCCATCTGGGAGCCTTTCATGGGATCCCAGCAGGCGATCGACGCCGCCGGCTCCGCCCCCTTCAACTTCATGCGCCAGGCCGGCATGACCGACACCGGCATCCTGCAGGTCAATAGCCAGCAGGGCGTGCCGGTTCGTCGCCACAATGGCCTGGTCGCGGTCGTCCATGCCGACGGCGGCACCGAGAGCATGAGCATCGGCACCCTGATGAACATGCAGCTCTGGATCGACGCGGCGGACCGCCCCGACTTCAGCCACCAGGACAACTGACGTCCCGCGCGCGACGCGCGGAGCCGGGCCCCGGTCACGTGATCACGGGCTGTACGCGATGCTCGCGATGGTGACGTCGTCATCCCACGGCAAGCCGTCGGCGTGCGAGGCCAGCAGCTCGTGCAGGCGGCGCACGTCGTCGTCCGCGCCACGGCTTCCCTCGAGCGCGCGGAGGATGGCAGCGGGATCCTCGTGGAACAGCGCACAGAGCGGGTTCCCCGAACGGCTCCGCTGCTCCGCCACGCCATCGCTGAAGAGGACGATGCGGTCGCCGACCTCGAGACGGAAGTCGTCGGCGCAGTACTGCACGCCGGTGAACGAACCGATCATCGTCCCGCCCGAGGGAAACTTCATCTGCTCGGCACGGCCGTCGGCACGCACGATCGCTGCATAGGAGTGCGCGGCATCGACGGCGCGGCATCGGCCGTCGGGATGCACCTCCACCGCCACTGCCGTGGTGAATGCTGCCACCGCCACCTCGAGCGAGGGCCGGCTCGCGAAGAAGTCGCTCGCCGCGGACACCGCATCCTCGATCGGCAGCCCCATGCGCACGGACGTGTCGAGGTGCGTGACCGCGGCGGCCATCACGAGCGCCGCACCGGCGCCCTTCCCGGCCACGTCACCCAGCATCGCCGCAATGCGGCCGTCCGAAGACTCAACCACCGAGAAGAAGTCCCCGCTGACGCGCGTGTCCGCCGCGCGGCTGAAACGCGTCCACGAGACATGGCCGCGACGGCCGCTCTCCTCGGGCATGAGCCGCTGCTGGATCTGGCGTGCCTGCTCCAGGTCGGTCACCAGACGGCGCTGCTCCGCCGCACCCAATGCCGCGGACGCCAGCTGCGCCACCAGGTTGGCGAAAGGAATCGCCGCCACACCGGGCTGCCCGCCCGCGCGGCAATCCGCGTAGACGAAGAGCCTCGGCACGTCCCTGCCCGGGTTGATCGGCGCGCAGAGCGCCGCACTCGCCCCGATCATGCTCTCGGCCGCGCGGAACCGCAGGTCGTCCTCCACCTGCACCATGGCGCGCGCCTCGCGTGCGGCGGACAGGAGCGTCCGACTGAACGGCCCGCCCTGTGCGCCGGCCTCCGCCAGCGTCCGCCACTGCATGCCGGACTCCGACTGCACGGATTCGAGCACCGCGGCACGATCGAAGTCCCGCGAATCCATCAGTATCTCGGCCACGGCGCGCGCCAGCGACTCGTCGTCCTCGGCGGCATGGATGCGCGCGGACGCGGAGATCAGCGAAGAGAGCCGGAGCTCGGCAAGACGCTCGAGCGTGGAACGCGGCACTGGCACCGCGCGCGCCTGCCCGTTGTCGTCGAACATGGTGGCAAGCGCCACGTGACCGCCGAGATCGCCCTTGCCGAGGTCGACGCGCATCATGAAGGGACCGATGCTGATCATCGATCCATGCGCAAGCGGCACCCACGCGTCAGCCTCCACGGACCGTTGGTCCAGCAGCGTTCCCGCCTTGCCCAGGTTCCGAAGCCGCCACTGGCCGCCGTGCGCGCGGAGCTCCGCGTGACGTCGGGAAACCCCGGCATCCATCAGCGGCACGTCCGGCGGCGCATCCGAGGCCGACGGCCTGCCGATCACGAAGACGCGGCCCGGATCGGAGCCGTCGAGCTCGATCGCCGCACGCCCGCCTCCGGGAAAGTCCAGCTTCAGCCCCTCTGGCATTCCGCCTCCATCAACCGGGGACTCCGACCTCGCGCGGCGGCTGCTCCACCTGACGCGTGGTGTCGGTGACCGGCTTCTCGCGCGGGCTCATGCCGCGCGGCGGCGGTGTTGCACCAAGCGTCAGCTGCGCCACCGCGATCATCGTCTCCAGGCGGCCGAGCGTGTTCTCGCGCTGTGCGCCGTAGCCCATGAACGGGAAGAGCGAGATCAGCGCCACCACCAGGCCGCTGGCGGTCGCCACCAGTGCCTCGGAGATGCCGCCGGACACCGCACGCGGGTCCACCATCGCCTGACCGCCCGAGAGCAGGTCGAAGCTGGTGATGATGCCCGTGACCGTTCCCAGGATGCCGAGCATCGGGGCGGCGGTGATGATGGTGGAGAGCGTCGCCATGAAGCGATCCATGTGGATGCGCTCCGCTTCCACGGCTCCCACCGCCACCGCGTCGCTGGCCCCGTCGTGCAGGAGCGAGAGCGCCACGCGCGAATACACGGTGTCCGAGGTCTCGCACAGCGCTTCCACGTGGGAGCGATCGCCGCGGCGGAACGCCTCCATGAGCTTCACGAAGCCACGCTTGGAGGCGGGGCCGTTCTGCCGGATCCAGTAGAGGCCGCGCTCGAAGGACAGCGTCACCGAGACCAGGCTCAGGGCCAGGAGCGGCCACATGACCAGGCCGCCCTTGTGGAGGATGGAAAAGAAATGCTCGAACATGGTGGGGGCCTCGCAGTCGGGGGAATAGGCAATCATACGGGTTCCGATACACTCGCCGGAATGACCGCCCTCGGCACGCATGCCACCGACGCCCAGCTCCTCCAGGAGGTGGAATCCGCCCTGCAGCACGCCCTCGCCGAGCACCCGCTCGCCCCGCGCCTGCGCGAGGCCATGCAGTACGCGACGCTCGCCGGCGGCAAGCGCGTCCGCCCGGTCCTGACGCTGCGCGCCTGTGAGGCCGTGGGCGGACAGCGCGCCGATGCCGTACACGCGGCGATCGCGCTCGAGATGATCCACTGCTTCAGCCTGGTGCACGACGACCTGCCGGCCCTCGACAACGACGACCTGCGCCGCGGCCGCCCCACCACCCACAAGGCGCACGGTGAGGCGCTCGCCATCCTGGCAGGTGACGCATTGACCTCCGTGGCCGTGGAGGTGGCGCTCGAGTCGCGCCTGCGCCCGGCGGAGATCGCGCGCGAGCTCGCCTCCGCCACCACCGCCATGATCAGCGGCCAGGTCTACGACACGCTCGGCGGATTCCCCGGCACCCCGGACGCGGGCGCCAAGCTCCGCCTGATCCACGACCACAAGACCGGCGCACTGATCCGCTGCGCCTGCCGGATGGGTGCCCTCTGCGGCACCCCTGACGAGGCACGCCTGCAGGCCCTCTCCGTCTACGGCGATGCGATGGGCCTCATGTTCCAGGTGGTCGACGACATCCTCGACGAGACCCAGTCCACCGAGCACCTCGGGAAGGCCGCCGGCAAGGACCAGGACGCTGGCAAGCTGACCTACCCGGGCGTGTTCGGCATCGAGGAAAGCCGTCGGCACGTGGCTGAGCTCCTCGAAACCGCCCTCGGCGCCCTCCGTCCCTTGGGCCCCGCCGCCGAACCCCTGCGCAGCATGGCGCAGCAATTGGCCACCCGTACGCGATAACCAACGCGCTACAATCCCAAACCGCCCTGCTGCCGCCATCAACGGCACGAAGCGGCGTGAACCGGACGCATCCGGACCACGGCCTGCCACCATAGAAATACACATGAACCTCCTCCCCACGATCACCGGCCCCGCCGACCTCAAGAAGCTCTCCGTCGAGCAACTCCCGCAGCTGGCCGCGGAAGTCCGGCAGGCCATCTGCGAGCAGGTCGCCAAGAGCGGCGGCCACCTTGCACCGAACCTCGGCGTGGTGGACCTCACGATCGCCCTGCACTACGTCTTCGACTTCGGCCACGACCGCCTGCTGTGGGACGTCGGCCACCAGTGCTACACGCACAAGCTCCTCACCGGACGCCAGCACCTCCTCAGCAAGCTGCGCCAGCGCGGCGGGATGTCCGGCTTCCCCGAGCCCCGCGAGTCGAGCTACGACCTCTTCTCCGTCGGCCACGCCGGCACCGGCATCTCGACCGCGGTCGGCATGGCGCGCGGCGACACCCTCGGCGGCGAGGGCTGGAGCCCGGAGACCGCCGACGGTCGTCGCGTGGCGGTGATCATCGGCGACGCCAGCATCGTGAACGGCGTGGCGATGGAAGGCCTGAACAACGCCGGCACGCTGCAGCGCCAGTTCCTCCTGGTGCTCAACGACAACGGCATGTCGATCGCCAAGCCGCAGGGCGCGGTGGCCGCGTACTTCGACCGCGTCCGCATGAGCGCGGGCTACAGCGAGTTCAAGAAGGCCGCGCGCGAGTTCGCCAAGCACGTCCCGGGCGGCGGCACGCTCAGCGAGCTCTACCACCGCCTCGGCGAGGTCAGCAAGAACCTGGCCCACGAGGTGCAGACCAACGGCTGGTTCGAGCACTTCAACCTGGTCACCGTCGGCCCCGTCGACGGCCATGACATCAAGTCCCTCGTGGACGTCCTGAACGAAGCCAAGGAATTCGATCGCCCGATGGTCCTCCACGTGAAGACCGTCAAGGGCAAGGGCTTCGGCTTCGCCGAGAAGGACAGCTGCACCTTCCACTCCCCGAGCCCGTTCAGCGTGCTCGACGACATGGAGAACGAGGGCTGCCGCATCGAGCTCAAGAAGGGCGGCCGCAGCTTCACCGCCGCGTACGGCGACGCAATGGCAGACCTCATGGCGCGCGACCCCAAGGTGGTCGCCTGCACCGCGGCCATGCCCGATGGCACCGGCATCGCGAAGGTGCAGCCCAAGTTCCCCGACCGCGTGTGGGACACCGGCATCTGCGAGAGCCACGCCGCCGACATGATGTGCGGCATGGCGAAGACCGGCTTCAAGCCCTTCTTCGCCGTCTACAGCACCTTCCTGCAGCGCGCCTTCGACCAGTGCTTCCAGGAGTCCTCGCTCCAGGGCCTGCCGCTGCGCCTCTGCCTCGACCGCGCGGGCCTCGTCGGCGGCGACGGCGCGGTGCACCACGGCTTCTGCGACATCAGCATGCTCTCGGTACTGCCGAACGCGGTCATCATGGCTGCGCTCGACGAGCCGAGCCTGAAGGCCTGCCTCGAGTTCATGGCCGGCTACGAGACCGGCCTCAGCAGCGTGCGCTACCCGCGCGAGTCGGTCCTCGACCGCTTCACCTCGCAGCCCTGCCCGCCCTTCGAGCTCGGCAAGGCCCGCGCGCTGGTCAAGCACGCCAAGCCCGACGTGGCGATCCTCGCCTTCGGCACCATGGCACACGAATCCGCAGAGGCCATCGCGCAGCTCGGCGAGTACACGGTGGACCTCTACGACGCGCGCTTCGCGAAGCCCATCGACGTGGCGCTCCTCAAGGACCTCCTCGGCCGCGGCATCCCCGTGGTGACGGTGGAAGACCACTCGATCCGCGGCGGCTTCGGCGCCTGCGTGCTGGAGGCGTGCAACGAGCACGGCCTCGACACGCGGCTCGTCACCCGCCTGGCGATCCCGGACCACTGGATCCACCACGGCGAGCGCAAGGAACAGCTCGTCGATGCCGGGCTCGACCCCGCGGCCATCGCACGCAGCGTGCGCGCCGCCATCGAGCGCTGCCCTGCCCCGACGGCACGCACCGCCGGCACCCGCGCGGTCGGCGCCGTCTGACGGACGGCACGTCACTTCATCGAACGCACTGCACCGCCTCGCCCCACGGACCCCAGCGAACACCACGATGGCCATCCTCGTCATCCAGCATTCCAAGATCAGCGACCCCGGCCACCTCGGCACCGCACTGCGCCAGCACGGGCAGAAGGTCCGCACGGTGCGCATCGACCTCGGCCAGCCGCTCCCGGCGGACCTCGATGACGTGCACGGCGTCGTCTCGCTCGGCGGGCCGCAGTCCGCCAACGACTCCGATACGTGGGTGGCACAGGAACTGGCACTGTTGCGCGACGCACATGCCGCGGGCATCCCCATCCTCGGCATCTGCCTCGGCGCGCAGCTCCTGGCGAAGGCGCTCGGCGGCACGGTCAGCAAGCTCGACAAGCCCGAGTTCGGCTGGGTGCCGGTGCGCACCGCGTCGATCGGCGTCGAGGACGTCCTTCACGCCGGCATCGGCTGGAACCAGACGGTCTTCCAGGAGCACGGCGAGCACGTGAGCGCACTGCCCGAGGGTGCCGCGCTCGTCATGCAGGGCCAGCACTGCAAGGTGCAGGCCTTCCGCGTGGGTGCCCTGAGCTACGGCATCCAGTATCACCCCGAGTGGACGCGCGAGACCATCAACGGCGAGATCGACTCCGCCACCGACGCCGAACTGATGGCCGCCGGCACCACCAAGGCCGCCCTGCGCCAGACCACCGCGGAGCACTACCCCGCAGCCGAGCGCAATGCCACGCGCGTCTTCGACGCCGTCAACCTGGTGCTCTTCCCCGCCTCCCGCCAGCAGACCGGGCTGGTGGCACCGGGCTGGGTGCATCACTGACGCTCGCAGGCCGCCGCCAGCCGCGACTTTGGCAGCTGCAGGCTTCGATCGACTGATTCCAGGACAAAGGACGCCCTTCGCTGAGCCGCCGGGGCGGATTTCCACGCCTTGAAAGGTGTTGCTGCTTCGCCCAGCCCAAGGGCCAGTTAGCTCATGGAGCTGACGCAACCCTGTCCCTTGCAGGCCACGAAGCGCGAGTTCGGCGAGAAGTCAGTTCGAGAGACACGAAATCCACCATGAAGCCCACATCCACCGGTACCGGTCTTGCACTCCTCGCAGGCGCACTCGTCGCCTTCCCCTTCGCGCAGCGGTTCGCCGGCACCGAGCGGGAGGCACACGGCTCCCTGTCCTCCGCCGCAGCCTCGCTCGCCGCGGTGGCTGCACCGTCGCAGACGCCACCGACGATCGTCTGGTACGGCACCGCGCACAATGACCGATTCGCGTTCAGCAGCAATGCCTGCAACGCCACCTGCATCAACAGCTACGAGTACACCGTCGTGCTTCGCGCTTGGAGCGATGGTGCGGTGGAGGCAAAGAAGATCTGCACCGGCGACTCGTGCAGCGCCCCGATGAGTGCGGGCGGCTGGACGGTCGTCAGCACGGCCAACCAGGGCTTCGCATCTTCCGCGGACCTGAACTTCGATCAGCAGGTCGACGGCGCAGACCTCGGAACCATGCTTGCGTTCTGGGGTGCAGCGCCCCGTCACGACATCACGCCATCGGAGTGCCCGCTGAACCTCGTGAACCCCTAAGACTGCGCTCTCCATGAACGCAATCCTCAGCGTTCGCAAGGAACTTCCGCCGCCTCCCCGGTCCGACGCCCGGGGAGGCGTTACCTTCGGGACATGGCCGAATCATCGGGAAGTCACACGGGAAATGCCCGCGCCGCACTCGGCGCACTGGGCGAGGCGGCAGCCGCGGCGCACCTGGCGTCGCATGGCTACTGCGTGATCGAGCGCAACCTCCGCATCGGAGACGACGAGGCCGACATCGTGGCACTGGCACCGAGCGGCGCGGTCGCCGTGGTGGAAGTGAAGACACGGCGCGGCGCGTGGAACCCGGAGGAGCGCGTGGACCACGTCAAGCAGGCGAACCTCGTGCGCCTCGCAGCGACGCTCGCCGAGCGGCCCGAGTTCCGGGAGCGACTGTTCCAGTTCGACGTGGTGGCCGTGTCAGTGGATGCTGGCGGCGGGACGTCCGTGATGCACTGGCCGCATGCGTTTGATGCATCTGGTTCGCCGTGGTGAGGTCACTGTGCTGCCTTGCGGGGCGGGCGGTGAGGCGATGGAGCGAAGCCGATCCCGCAGGGGACTGGCCCCGTCGCCTTGCGGGGCGGGCGGCATGGCGCCGCCACTGCCCCTCCGGCGAGGGGGCCAGGCACTGTTTGCTCCAGTGGCGTCGGTTCGGCAATGGCCTCACCGCCGCTGGTGTGAGCAGGCACATGATGGGATTGTCACGTGTGCGAGCACCCGCAGCGAGCACGGGACCCCTGGCCCGCGGCGTCGCCAACCGCGAAGTCCGGCAGCTTGAGATCCGATTACTCCCGGGTGCCGCCCGGACGAGCGGTTGTCGTCG